>QKFK01000108.1 GCA_003252195.1 Rhodospirillales bacterium | reverse complement strand
GTTGAATATTTTTTACGCCTATGGTCATGCGTAGAATCTGAAGAAGAACGTTTCCAACGAAGCCTTATCGGCAGAATAAATTATGCAACCTCGCATAATATGGTAATTGATTTAGGCGTATTAATTAGTTTTATACTGCCTTTTACTGCGGCTTTAGCCCCTATTTATGCTAATTCAAGCAATGCTTTACGCTTTTTAAAATTAACCCGCTATTACCCAAATCTTATCCATGCAATCTTAATCTTTTTGGTAATAGTAGACGTTATTGCAAATATGATGGGTTCTATTGGAGCAATTTACTACAAGTACTATAAAGAGCTCGACCAACTAGAAATGTTCATTGTGATTGTATTCTCGGTTGAATATGCCGTGCGTATTGTTATGGCACATGGAGATGATAGAAACCTAATTCCTAGCACTAAATCACGCTTAAAATATATTTTCTCGCCTCACGGTATTATAGATTTACTATCAGTATTACCTTATTACATTAGTATCATTCAGTATGTTGAGCCTCACACACTGATGTCGCTACGATTATTAAGAATATTAAAAATAACTAGATACTCTTCTTCTATGAAACTGCTCTTAACCGTTTTGCGCCAAGAAGCAGATCGTTTTGCTGCCGCAGTATTTATTTTGTTGGTTATTGCTTTGTTATCATCTGGTTTGGTTTTCTTAGTTGAACACCCATATCAACCAGATGCCTTTTCTTCTATTCCTGCTACGTTATATTGGTCGGTTGTAACCATGACAACGGTTGGTTATGGAGATATCATTCCCATTACCCCACTCGGCAAGATAATGGCTACGATAACCGGTATTTCAGCTATTTTAATTACTGCTTTACCAGCAGGTATCTTGGCCTCTGCTATTTCTGATCAGATTCGTAAAAACAGGTTAGAATATACCCAAAAGTTAGAAAGCTTAGCTCGTGAAGGTAAAATTAGTGACGAAGAAAGAAACGAACTCGCCAAAGAGGGAGAGGCTTTAGGTCTTGATGAAAACGAGGCGGGTAGATTATTTGAAAGTATTTTATATTCAAGTAGAGCAACAAACACCTGCCCTCACTGCGGTAAACCTCTTAATTTATCAGCCAGAAGAAAGCCCGTTGCCAGAGCCGCGCGATTAATCCGCTAACGGAATCATTTTTTAACAAATATTCTTTTGCTTTTTTATCGCCTATTTCTTATTTATATTCATAAATAAAAAAAAGATGTCACCTTTTAAGGGGCAACATCTTTTATGGGAAATTAGGAGCATTTACACTCTTATAATAACGTAATATCTAGCGCTCAGTATGTGCGCCAAATCACAAAAATATGATTTTATCGGAAGAAAAATGAATAAAAACACATCAAAAGAACAGAATTTCTGGGAAAACAAACCTTTAAACGAGCTAAGTGAGACCGAATGGGAAAGCTTGTGTGACAATTGTGGCAAATGTTGCCTAAACAAACTTGAGAACGATGAGGGCGAGTTTTTTTATACCAATGTAGTCTGCACATTATACGATTACAAAAACAACTGTTGCTCAGAATATTGCAAGCGCTCTGTTTTAGTACCAGATTGTGTTAAGCTAACCCCTGACAACATTCCAATGCTAGGGTGGATGCCTAAAACATGTGCCTACAGATTAATTCATGAAGGGAAGAAACTCCCTAAATGGCACCCTTTAATCAGCGGCAACCAACAAAGTGTATATGACGCTGGCGCAGGCATCTCTCATAGATCTATAAAAGAAGAAGACGCTGCTTTTGGAACATCATATCGTTGATTGGGATGATTTATAATGTTTAGACGCATATACAGCTTTGTATATAATCTATTTAACAAACCAAATTACGATTGGCCAGAAGAAGACCAGTATAATCCGTTAGAAAAGCTTTCTGAAGTTGAGCCCTATTTTTGGGAAAAAAAATCATTGTCTGAAATGAATGATACGGAATGGGAGCTTTTATGTGATGGCTGTGGCAAATGTTGCCTCGCCAAAAGAGACGCAGAAGACAAGCAATCTGTAGAATTTACAAATGTTGCTTGTCGCATGCTCGACCTTAATAATTGTAGATGTAAAATATATGAACATCGAAAAAAGGTAATTCATGATTGCATTAAGATTGACATTGGTGTAATAAAAGAAGTTCCACGCTGGTTGCCAAAAACTTGCGCTTATTGGTTGCTTTATAACGACAAGAAGTTACCTGTGTGGCACCCTCTAATCACTAATAACATTGAGACTGTACACGAAGCAGGCGTATCTGTAAAAAACAGAGCTATAAGCGAGAGTGATGTTAAAAACATAGAAAAACACATAGTGAATTGGGATGACTTGTGAAAACAATAATAATAAATGGACAAGAGATGCCAATAAGAATAGTTCGTAGCAACAAGTCCAGTTGTCTTAAGCTTCGTGTAGACAGTATGGATCAATGCGTAAAAATAACTGCCCCTATCCACTCCACATTAAGAGATATATATGCTTTTGCGGTAAACCATAATGATTGGATAAAAAAGCGCCTAAGTGAACTTCCTCTACCTATTTTTTTTCGTAACGGCACAGGGGTTAATATATTTGGAGAAACTCGAAAAATCCGTTCTTGCCCAGACGCAAGAAGAGGCGTATGGGACGATGGTGAATTTATAAATGTGTCTGGCATGCCCGAAAATATTGGCAAAAGAGTTGAAAACTTTTTGAAAGAGCAAGCCAAGCAAAACATATCTGAGAAAGCTCGTTTTTTTGCAGCTCAAATAGATAAAAAGATTTCTAGAATATCTATCAAAGACACTAAAAGCAGATGGGGTAGCTGTTCTGTAAAAAACAATTTAAACTTCTCATGGAGAATAATTTTTGCCCCGATAGAAGTGTATGAATATGTCATTGCTCACGAGGTCGCCCACTTAAAAGAACACAACCACTCAGCCAAATTTTGGAAGCAGGTAGAAGCATTTACCCCGCATTACAAAGAAAGTGATAAATGGCTCAGAGATAATGGCAAAAAGCTTTACCGTTACCGCGCTTAGTGTCCGCATCTAAAAAAATATATTGCATGTGAATTCACTTAAAGTCCGCTCAATAATTACACAAGCAACCATTCACATTTTATTAG
>QKFK01000004.1 GCA_003252195.1 Rhodospirillales bacterium | reverse complement strand
TTTGCTTAAAGCTGGAGCAAAAGTCAGAGAACCAGGCTCATACTGCCCTGGAGGTTGGGTTAATATTACAAAGAAATCAACCATATTTAGCACTATGAAGGAAAAAATATCTAAATCCTATATTCAGTTCAAAGACTGGCTCGACGAAATGTAAAAGCATCCCCCTCCATATTACCCTATTGACTCTTACTACTCCCGCATATAATAATAGAACATTACACGAACACTTGTTTTTATTATGTGAGAATTTTTATGACAAATTCATCTAACTGTGAGGTTATTAGCGGGGCTTGCGATAGCTCTGTTTTAGTCACACCTACACCATTATATCAATGTTCGGTGGAATGCGGCTTCCCCTCTCCTGCTGATGATTATGTAGAAAGAGCATTAGACCTAAATGAACATTTAGTAAAGCACCCATCAGCCACCTTTTTTGTTAGAGCATCTGGCAATTCTATGATTGGGGCGGGAATATTTGATAATGACATTCTTATTGTTGACCGCTCAATCATACCTACCAATGGTAAAATCGTGATAGCAGTAATATCTGGAGACTTAACCGTAAAAAGACTAATTTATAAAAACAACCAGATAATATTAGCCCCAGAAAACCCTGCTTATAAACCCATTATTCTGCCCAAGGATAGCGAAGTTACCATTTGGGGCGTGGTTACCAATGTTATCCATAAGGTATAACTTTTCATGCCTTTATACGCTCTTGTAGATTGCAACAACTTTTATGCCTCATGTGAAAGAGTTTTTGCCCCACATTTAGAGGGTAAACCTATTGTCGTGTTATCAGGTAATGATGGTTGCATAATTGCACGCTCGCAAGAGGCTAAAGATTTAGGCATTGGTATGGGAGTGCCTGAGTTTCAAGTAAGACATATTATTAGAAGCAATAAGGTAACCGCCCTGTCTTCTAACTTTGAGCTTTATGGTGATTTATCATCTCGGGTGATGAGCATATTAGCTGAAACTTCTCTTGATATGGAGATTTATTCTATTGATGAAGCATTTTTAGATTTTAGCAATGTAAGTAACGCCTTTGAATATGCCTCTGAATTACGAGCCAAGATAAAGCAATGGACTGGCATTCCAACTTCCATTGGGTTAGCCCCTACTAAGACATTAGGCAAGATGGCTAACATGATAGCCAAAAAACGCACCACCAATGGCGTGTTTGAGATTAACAAAGACAATCTATCTAAAACCTTAGAAAGCGTATCTGTAGATGAGATATGGGGGATTGGAGCAAAATCAGCCAACAAGCTAAAGCTAATGGGAATATTTACCGCTGAGCAATTAAGAAAAGCTAATCATGTTATCATCCGCAAGGCATTATCCATAAATGGTGAAAAGACCTTAATGGAGCTAAATATGATAGCTTCAGTTTATGTTGAAGACGTGCCTGCAAAGCAATCTATTCAAACATCTCGCTCTTTTGGAACAGATGTTACTAATATTGAAGACTTAATCAGTGCAGTTAGTTATTTTGTACTAACTGCGAGTGAGAAGCTACGCTCTCAACAAAAGCTAGCTAGAAACTTATATGTATATGCAAGGAGCAATCCTCACAAGTCAAACTCTAACCGTTATTATTATGGTTTATCATATGACTTTAGCACACCAACAGATGACACCAGCTTTATAAACAACATTGCCATTAAACTAATCAAGGCTTTTTACAAAAACGGATGTAGCTATAAAAAAGCTGGAATTGTATTAAGTGATTTAACCGATAAGGCTCATTTGCAAGTTGATATATTTGACCAACAAGAACCAACGCCTAACAAAGAACCTTTGATGCTGGCATTAGATAGAATAAACCACAAATACGGCGGTGGAACTCTTCATATGGCATCTCAAAACTTATCTAACAAATGGCAGTCAAAAAAAGACAACATGTCT
>QKFK01000176.1 GCA_003252195.1 Rhodospirillales bacterium | reverse complement strand
CAGAGCAATAGCATGAGTATGTTCAATCAATCTTCTATCTTAGCCAAGTTAAAAGAAAATGCCAAACAACCTACGATAAAAGCAGATAATACTGCAGGAGGCACTCAAGCTAATTTAACTAATGGAGTTCACAACGCATCAAAAAATATAGTAGCAATTAACAATGTTGGTTCGAAGGTTGAGCAAATTAAAGACAGTTTTCATGATAAAATGGCAAAAGCAGGTAATTTAAAACCAGAGCAAATAACCATGCCAGATGATGTTGCTCAGAACAGAGCTCAATATCCATATAGAACATTGCATGATAAGGTTAAAAACATGCCTGATATAAACGAAGTAAGACAAGAACATGAGGCTATGGTTAAGGCGGATAATGAACTAAACAATCTTACTTTTCCAGATACAAAAAATCATGAAAAACCAGTAGGTCATATTTATTTAGATACTAAGGGTAATCCAACCATAGGGAATGGCAATAAGGTCTCAAATGAAGATGATTTTGTTAAGTTACCGATGGTTAATAGAGATACCAATAAACAAGCTACTGAAGCGGAGAAAAGAGCAGAATATCAGAAGTTAACTGGGCTAAAAGATACCGTTTTTAAAAAAGGGGATGATAAAGAAAGACCATATAATTATGCACATGATAAATATTATACATATACAACTATGAATTTACCTGAAGCTTATAGTGATAACAAAATGAAAGAGCATATTGCTAATGATATTAGCTTCCTAAAAGGAAAGATAAAAGACTTTGGTAATAAGCCTCAAAGTGTTAAAAGAGCAACTATAGATATGACTTATAATTTAGGGCAAAATGGTTTCTCTAAATATAAAAAGATGCTAAAGGCAATTGATGATAATGATTGGGCAACTGCCGCTAAAGAATCTTTCCGCCGTGGCATTGGAGAAAGTCGCAATAAATGGACTAATGATTTGTTTTTAGAAGCTCTTAAAAAGTAACTTAAATAAAAGGGCTAGGTGATTATTTATTATCTAGCTCTTTTTCTCTTGCGAATGTTTCTTTTGAACTAGTGTATTTACAAGAAGAGGCATGTCCTTTGCCATATTTAAGACAGTCAGGAGCTTCTCTATCTGCTACATATCCATCATGTACTCCATAATGACTTACCAATAATAACCAATATTTTTTATAAAAAGAATCATTAGATGGCAATATTTCTAATTTTACATAAGAGTTGCTTGAAGTCTTAGAAATACTGTCATCGTATGTACAGCTTAATATGGCATAATCCGTATTATTTTCTATAAATTTATTACAAATAAACGGGTCTTCATCATTATATCCTTTAGGGGTAAGTTTGTGTGGGGTTACTTCTATATAAGTATCACCTACACTTAAGGATTCCCAAGTCCCAGCAAAATGCGGATTAACAAAATCATCTTGAGGAATGTTGTTGAAATGACTGCACCCTGCCAATCCAATCGCAACAACCAAACTTAATAATAAATGCTTCATGTCTTGTCCTAAAATATAAAGATATATAACTCACACAACTATTACACTTTAATAATTATAGGGCTTTTGTCCGGTGGATTAATTATGAATTTTTCGCCCAATTCTTTAACAAACCAGCCACGTTTTTGAGCTTCTTTAACTAGGATAATTGGCTTAATTGCTAAAAAGCCTTCTAAATGAGTTTTATATGAGCCACCTTTTGCCCAAAAGTCTAACTCGTCACATAATTTATAATCGGCTATGTGGCTGGCTTCATTTTCCTGCCACATATCGATTATTTGGTTCATACTATCGGTATCTAATAATTGGGTAATGCCTTGTTTATCAAGCTCCGCCTTAAACTCATGCCAACTTAATCCGTGACCGAACATTTGCATAACTTGAGTTAAAATAGCGGTTTTTTCCATTTATTACCTCTTAGGCATCAAG
>QKFK01000228.1 GCA_003252195.1 Rhodospirillales bacterium | reverse complement strand
TTTGCTTAAAGCTGGAGCAAAAGTCAGAGAACCAGGCTCATACTGCCCTGGAGGTTGGGTTAATATTACAAAGAAATCAACCATATTTAGCACTATGAAGGAAAAAATATCTAAATCCTATATTCAGTTCAAAGACTGGCTCGAGGAAAAATGTATGTTCTTTGGGTTGCGCTACGTATGTGTAATCTTATTGAAAAAGCAGGTGAATTTATTGATTTTGTATGTGTTGGTATAAATGTTGGTATCAACTATATTAGTATTGATATTAATCATTAATTACAAATAGTTATATAATTAATACTAATACCTCTCTGTCCGCCATTTACAAAACAGCTCCCATCGGGGGCTTTTTTTGTGAATAGATGGTTTGTGATTAGAACCAGAGTAGAGGGTTCGGCTACGAGAGTTATGTAGAGCGATAGCGAGCTTATAACGAGCAGCTATTTGCCTAAGCAAAGACGTGAGTAAAAGAGAAAACCTCTCCATTTCAAAAACTAATGTTATCAATGTTAGGAGCTGTTTTTGAGTTTGAGAGAAAAATCATATTAGAACGCTAAAGAGAGGGCATTGCACTTGCAAAAGCTAAGGGCAAGTACAAAGGTGGCAAGAAAAAGCTAACAGATGAGCAAGTTGAAGAGATAAAAAAACTAGTATCAGACGGTGTTAGAATTACACATATAGCCAGAGACTATAACATCACTAGGCAGAGTGTTTATAATTACATTTAATGTGTTTTTGGTCACATGATGTGGGATTCTTGGGTGTATTATTAGTAAAGAATGTGGATATGGCACATAATTATAAGATGTTTTGAGTTATACCTTAACTCTAATAATAAGTGTCCTTATCCAGCTTCTATCCTGAGTTACAGCAGATATAGTACCTATATTTAGATTATATTTATAGCATATATCTCTAATGTGAGGTCTTTAATTCTTGTCTAATTTTGTCCATGGTAATACAATATCGTTCAACTAGGGCGATATGTGCAACGTAAGGAGATGGTGATGAGTAGATTGGCAGATTTTTTTAATAAGCATGAAAACGAACAAATCAAACTTTTTGAAAATGGCGCAAAAGCGTCTGATAAAGAGATTGAACCACGCAAAATAAAACGCCGTGCTATATTTAAAAAATATCTTACCTTTGGCGCATCATTAGCCGTGTTGAATATGGGTTTTCCAAAACAAGCTAAGTCAGAAGAGAGCAATGATAAGACCGATAACCTCAACAAAACAGAGGTTGTGTTTACGCCTGTAACTTCAAGCCATGCATCAAACGCTTTAGATATAGGCGATGCATTGACCAAAGAACAAGACATAGAAAGAATTGCCAATATAATAAGGGGGCAAACTAAAGAAGAACTCACCTTTAGTATAAAAGGTAATAGTGTTTTATATTTGGGAGAGAAAGCTGTTGTTGGAGAGCAAGGGGTAGACTATAAAGTTCTTCCCATGGAAAAAGCGGTTGAGTTTTTGAATAAATATATGGGAGCACCAGGAACTAATGGAAATTCGGCAACAAGAACAGGCACTATGCTATTGTCACTGTTAGACACTCATAGAAAAGAAGCCAAAGGTGACTATCAAAATAATTTAAGTAGTAGTGATGCAACATGGGTGAAAACGATTTTTGAAAAGCTACAAAGAGATTTTGACAGACAAAGGTCGCAGAATTTAATCAACCTAGAATCAAAAATATCAGCTAATTATGACGCCTATAAAAAAGCATATGATGTAGTAGATAATTCAAGCACAAATGCAGAAAACATATCAAACACAACGACTACAAATGAGAATGCAGATAATATAACCACTTCTGTACAAGAAGTAGTTTCTATTAATGAATATTATGCATATGACAAAAATCTTAAAGAAGCGCAAAGTTTAACTCAGAATACCAAACTTGTAGGAGATTTTGCCGCTTATGCTGGCGTAATGTCTTTATCTTTTTCTCCAGAGGGAAGAGAGCTAATAAACAAAGTATCAGAACCATTTCTTCTTTCTGATGGTAGCAAATGCACACCAACCATAAAAACCGTTGGCAGGGAAAAAGATTTAGATAAAGTTAGCCCAGAC
>QKFK01000090.1 GCA_003252195.1 Rhodospirillales bacterium | reverse complement strand
TACCCAAGTGACGCACGCCACAAGCATGAAGATATGTATAAGTTCCATAATCTTTATTAACTTCTAAAATAGCCTGATAAATTGCCTCTAAACATTCCATGTATTTTTTATCATCGAGTGTTTCTTTACCATTACCGCCAGATGCATCAACGCAAATATGGTATGGAGACATAATTAGCTCACAATAAATCAAACCCAATTTAGCATTACGCAAAAGATAATCTTTGGTAATGTCAAAATAATCATCTGGAGTGCGAACAAGGTCAGACACCACGTCATAGGTTTTAATAAATTCTATAAACTCACTTTCATCATAAGCATAACGACCTTCAGGAAAGTCAAGTTCATCATACTCGCCTTTTTTGAATAAATATTGCTCAGGGAAAGTAACTTTGTGGCGCTCAGCCAATTTTAAAACTGTTTTAGGTGAGACAGAGCCCTCAATATGCTCATGCAGCACCACCTTTGGGATATCTGTTACATCAATACTCATATAAAACTCCTCTTAATAATAAATTTTATCTATTTTATCATATATGGGTTTAAAAGTGGTAAATATAAGTAGCTGATATAAAAGAAAAATATTATCAGCCTTGCCAAACAATCACAAAAAATACGCAAAACTGATTAACATAACTAGCACACGCAAATATGCATTCAACCACAAGCCAATAAACGTCCATCAACTTACGCAGGTAGTATTACGCTCGAAACAAAAAAAAGCGGAGCAAACGCCCCGCTTTATATTATCGCCCTTGATTAAACTTATTAATCTGTATGGGTTTATTCTTTTTGCCTTTTTGATAAGAAGCAATCTTTTGATAAGCCTCCACCTCTTTAGCACGCAAAGCTAGCCTTGACTTCAAATAAGGGTTAGAAGCTTTAGTTGATAATGACTTAAACTCTTTAACATCTTCTTTAGCGCTAAAACTTAAGACTTTTTCTTTTAATGATTTTTTCGTTTTATCATCGCAGAAACCAGCCTCAATTCCACATAAAGCAACATCTATTAATTCAGCCTTAGAAAAACCAAATGTCTCACCCGCTATTTTATGCTCTTTACCATTATCTGTGCCAAAAATGCCACCATCATCTGGGTTGATAGTTAGGCGAATACCTGCGTCATAAAGCTTGCGTAATGGATGCTTATTAATATCACCCTCTAGCTCATTTACCAAAATACGGTTTGAGGTTGGAGCAACTTCTAAAAGCACACCCTTCTCAGCTAATTCTTTCATCAAGACTTCATCATTCACCGCATTAATACCATGCCCAATTCTAACCGCACCATGAGCCATAGCTTTTTTAATGCTTTCCACACCGCAGATTTCACCCGCGTGATATGATTTTTTTAACCCTGCCTTTCCTGCAACCTCATGGGCTTCTTTAAAATCATCAAAATCACCCGCACGCTCATTCCCTGCGATACCAAAGCCTGTTACTAATGGATGATGGTTTTCTGCCACAAATTTTGCAACATTAACCACACTTTCAGTCCCCATATTACGCACCGCTGTGGCAATAAATCTGGTTTCCATTCCATATTCTTTTTTAACATCAGCAGAAGCTTTGCTTAAGGCTTCCATCATAGCCTTATATTTGGGGGCAGATAATTTTCCATCTTCAACCGCCATATGCTCTGGCGAGATTATAAGCTCACAATAAGCACCGCCATTTTTAGCATTAATTGATAAATAATCTTTGGTAATATCATAATAATCTTGCGGGGTTTTAACCAACCCTGCAACCTTGTCATAAGTATCAATAAACGCCCAAAAATCACTCTCATCATATCCATATCGGCCATATGGAAACTCATTTTTATCATAAGAGCCTTCTGGCATTATAAATCCATCAGGCAATTTCACATTATGACGTTCAGCCAATTTCTCAGCCATTTTGGGTGTGATTGTACCTTCAATATGCTCATGCAAGGTAACTTTAGGAATATTTTGGCTATCCTGAGCCATTTTCTCATTATTCATTATCATTCACCTCTATCGGCAAACCTTTATTATAAAACAAATTTGAATGATTGTACCATCGGCGACAAACTTCGTCAAGTTTTGTCTAAACACAAAACATTACAAATAGCATTAACCATAACAATAAAAATAAAAGCCCCTTACTTAAGGGGCTTTTGATAAAAATCAGATAGCAGATTATTACTTTCCGCCTCTACCGCCGAGTTTTGATAAAAGCCTATTTATCACTGGTTTTTTAAGCCCTACTTCTTCATATTCAACAGCTGAACCATTTTTTTCTACCCATGAATATTTGGCGTATTTTTTTCCATCTAACTCATAACCATCTACATTAAGCCCTAGTTCTTTCTCTGCTTTTATCACTGCTTGCATTTTATTATTCTGCAAATAATCATTCTTACCACAGATTGGAGCCACCGCCTCACAAAAGTTTGCCAACACAGAAGGAGAAACTTGATCTATGCTCTTGCAACCATAATCAGCTGAGAAAACAAACTCTATCAGAAGTCCTGAATTAGCAGATTGCTCAGCTGTTTTTTTAGACAAAGCATCATACTTAGCTTGATCGGATTTAACATCCATAATAGCCTCCAAAAGAAGGACAGCGTCATCTTTTGGCACATTCTCACCTTTGACAACTTCTTTCATAGCAGCTAATTTTTTACCACCAGAGCAGGACTGCATTATTTTAGATGCTGTCTCAACCATTAATTTTTTGGCATCTGGATTGTTGTTTACTGCAGCCAAAACATCTTTTGCAAGAAATGCTTTGTTCTCGTATTTTAAAAGACTAGGCTCCACAGCTTCCACTTTCTTTAGTTTGCGAACTGTGTTTTTCTTCCCCATAATAGAAGCCATAACACCAACATCTTTTTCATCACAAGAAACTAAATAATCACCATCAATATCTGCGTACAACATCTGAACCACCATTAAAATTGCAATAATTACCATGATTATAACAAAAATGATATTTTACACAACTATTTTTGTCTAAAGATTGCATGAAATTACACAATAATTATAAAACTATATTTTTTTACACAAAAAGCACAAAACCTCTTACACACAACATCAATCAAACCATCAACAAAAAAGAGGAGCAAAGCCCCTCTTTTATATTCATATTTGTGTTAATATTATTTAGCCCAGCCGATTGCCTGACTTATAATAACAGCATCTTTTGAAATGCCTATTTTGCCAGCAAAAGCGTCCACATCAAAATAACCTCTAACAACATTATTCAAACCTTTTGATACACAATATAAAGCTACATTTTGATACATAGAACCCGCGTGCATTTCAGAATAATGATGATCATATTTTGCTCTATCTCCAACATATACCAAAATCACAGGAGCATCTTTAACATAGCCTTGCAAAGTGAAAAATGAACGCAAATCATCTTTAACAACTTGTTTTAGCTCAGACGCTTTAGCATCATACAGCCATGTGCCATCAGCTTTCACAACATACAGACTCATATTCTGAGTATTCTTTGCGGTTGGAACAGTTCTTTTATCATCATGAGAAAAACCCCAAGCTGACCATAAAATTTCACTCAAAGTAACATCATCAATTGCTTTATCTGAGAATTCTTTAACTGATTTTCTTTCCTTAAACAGCTTATATAATTCTTGATTTGTCTTAAACTCTGGAACAGGTAGCTTTTTTGTAACCACATCTCCAGCTCTAACATTAGATGCAGATACAACTAGTATAAAAGCAAGCAACAAACCTTTAATTTTTAGCATAATAATCTCCTTGTAATTGTTATTGTAATTATAAGCTATTTCATCTAACTTTCAAGCTCTGCAAGACACATTAACAGCACACCTAAATCATCTGGATTTGCTACTGTGATGTCTGGGTAGCAAGGGCTTGATTTATCTGCCACAGCATTTTTGTCATTTAGCACTTGGATTAAAAACAATCTTTCCCTAGCATTGTTAGAGCTAAAATATTCATAAGCATATTTGAACATATCAACATCGGTTCCTCCTTCACCCAAGCTATCGCCCATTACAAGAACGATGTGATTATTCTTTAGGGCTTCATCTAATATTTTAGAATATTCAATCCCCCTACCTTTATTAAAACCCGCAAAGCGGATTTCCATAGAGCCACCAACTTCTTCAATATATTTAAATCCGCCAGATGATTTTGCCATAATCTCATTCATGCGGTTAGAGACCAGCTCATACGCATTATCATAATTGGGGTTAGACTTATATCGGTGGATATTTATAAAGCTCAAATGTTCTTTATAGCCAGCTTCCATATTGCCTTTAATGTCAGGGAATTTTGCATAAAGCTCTCTTATAATCCCCTCAACATTCTCGCCAGCATATTTAGCAAAAGCTTGCTCTTCATCGTTCATTTTTACGGTTAGTTCTTTTTGCCCATCATGGATATAAAACATGCCATGCCCGCAAATAGCTTTGCAATCTGCAAATTCAGAGTTTTCCCCGCCTAATAAATCATGCAACGCACCATCTGGAACATATTCACCTTTAACATCATCAAAGCGAGTGTTTGACCAATTACGCCCTGTGACAAAGCATATATTTGCACCGTTCTCATTTAACCGCACCAAGGATTTACGAGCTACGGGGGAGATAAAAGCACCATCAGAATTTAGCAACGGATAATATTTGCTATACATATCGCATAAAGTAAAATCTAAATCAGATAAAATGGTAAGCCTACACTTATCATGCAACATTGCATTGATTAATTCTTGCTTGCGATTTTGCATTACAATCCCCTCACATAACAAGGCACTGACCCAGCCCATGTTTATAAAACACAGCCAGACAGTACCACAAGTACTTAGAATTTGCCACATTTATGGAAAGAACTATATAAATCAAGCAATAGGTAATAATTAATATAGCATAATTATAATTGCATACCTGCTCATTTTACCAATTGTAACCAATATTAAAAACAACCAAATATTGGTTCTAAAAATTCCCGCAATCACGGTTAAAGGGTCTCCAATTATTGGCATCCAAGCCAGCAACAACGAAACAACTCCCCATTTTTGGTAATATTTTGAATATTTATCTATTTTATCTTCTTTTACAGGAAACCATTTTTTATCTTTAAACTTAATCAGATAATAGCCCAAAAACCAGTTTACCAAAGAGCCCAAAACATTTCCTATTGTTGCCACTGTTAGCAATAAAAACTTACTATGTTCACCTGCTACATTTAGGGACAACAACACAAGCTCAGACTGTGCAGGAAAAACTGTTGCTGCTATAAATGAAGATAGGAATAAGACTACTAACTCTAATATATTATCCATATAAGCTTATTTTCTATTTTCATATTTATCTAAATATTCAAGCCAATCACTCAATTGTTGTTCTGCAAAAAACTGACGTAAAAAACACACCATAAAATCATGTCTTTTTTGTGCTTCTTGCCTTCCCGCTTCTGTTTGCATAGCACCTTTAAGTTTCAATAGTTTATCAAAAAAATGATTAATTGTATTATTGGTTTTTCTATTTGGGTTTTTATATTCTTCTTTAGTTAAATTCTCATCTGGGAATATTTCTTTATTAAATAATTCTCGACCACTCGCCAGACCATAAGCGATTGTCCTAATCGCACCTATCGCACCAATGGCATCTAGCTTGTCTGCGTCAGAAACTATTTTCTGCTCTATTGTATCAAACTCTGGCTTTGAACCACTTTTGCTAAAGCTAATAGAATTAATAACATTCATAATATTGATACTATCTTTTTCAGACAGATTTGCCCTTTCTATATATTTTTCTACCATACCACCTTGTGGGTTTATTTTTCTATCGTCCACATCGTGCAACAATGCACTCATTTCAACCACAAAGTTATCTGCATCTTTGCAATTTTTTAACAGCTCACACGCATTACCATACACCCTCATAACATGATCAAAATCATGACCAGAATTATCATTCATGTGAACCGAAGCAACAAAATCTATTGTGTCTTTTACAACATCGTTATTCATAATACATATCTTCCTTATACGAATAGTGGCAAGATGCCATATAACTAACACCTTGCCACTATTATATAAAATCTAATTATCTAGCTGTCAAACATACACGATAATTAAATGGGAATAGTTAGATTAGTAACAGGAATTATAATTGTTTTTGAATTGAGTGCAGATGACCTACATGATAGAAAAAACAATTAAACACCTGTAAATTTCGGTGAGCCTGATTAGTGCTAGGCGTTAGAGAGTTTTTCAAATGAGTTTACAAATGTAAATGACATGCAGAAAAACGCTCTAACAACGAAGCAATAAACCGCTCAACGAGATTTATACTAAACTGTCCAAGTTTCTGATATCTTAGACACTCTCTCTTTTAGCTTTTCTCTTTCTTCATCAAGTGCTTTAGGGAGCTTATTAATATCCTTAAATTGCTTTAAGTGAGCTTCTTGCTCATCAACTTGTTTTAAGGTTTCTGATTTTGAAATCTCCATCAATTTTGCAAATTTATCTTTTGGATATTCCAAACCTTCCCATACGATTTCATCATATGTTGGCACAATACCAAGTGGAGATTCTTTACCCTTAGCTTTGCCTTTAACACAGTCTAAAATCCATTTTAAGGCACGCATATTTTCGCCGTATCCTGGCCACATAAACTTACCATTTTCATCTTTTCTAAACCAGTTTACTTGGAAGATTTTTGGTGGGTTTTTAATCTTTTTACCCATCTCAAGCCAATGCATAAAGTAATCACCCATGTTATAGCCACAGAATGGCAACATTGCCATTGGGTCTCTTCTCATTGCGGCTTGCCCTTCAGCTGCGGCGGTTTTTTCTGAGCCCATTGTAGCAGCAATATACACACCATGCTCCCATGAATATGATTGGCAAACAAGATGCATATTTTTACTCATTCTACCACCAAAGATGAAAGCACTAATTGGCACACCATTTGGGTTCTCCCACTCTGGGTCAACTGTTGGACATTGTTTTACAGGAGCTGTAAAACGTGAGTTAGGGTGAGAAGATGGTTCTGTTGATGCAGGTGTCCAATCCCTTCCCTTCCAATCGATAAGGTGAGCAGGTTTTTCATCGCTCATTTCTTCCCACCATACGTCACCATCGTCTGTTTTAGCTACGTTAGTGAAAATTGAGTTTTTAGTCATAGAAAGCATCGCATTTGGGTTTGACTTCATAGAAGTACCAGGGGCAACACCAAAGAAGCCTGCTTCTGGGTTAATTGCGTGAAGCACACCATTTTTATCTGGTTTAATCCATGCAATATCATCACCAACTGTCCAAACTTTCCAGCCGTCAAAGCCCTCAGGTGGCACAAGCATCGCAAGGTTTGTTTTACCACAAGCAGATGGGAACGCTGCTGCCACATATGTTTTTTCACCTTCTGGGCTTTCAATACCCACAATAAGCATATGCTCTGCAAGCCATCCCTCATCACGAGCCATAGTTGATGCAATACGTAGAGCCAAGCATTTTTTGCCAAGCAATGCGT
>QKFK01000157.1 GCA_003252195.1 Rhodospirillales bacterium | reverse complement strand
TTATAAAACCTCTTATATATAGGACTTTGCTTGCGTTTTGTAATTAATTTTGGTTGCAATAATTTTTATAGCTAAGCATTATTTATTATATATAGGTGCTTTTGTGTTGTTAGAATCGCATTTGTGATTGTTTTTAATATACAAGGCGCACGATTACAGCCTTAGGGCTGTTAAAACGCTCCGTTAAATCGGGGTATGATATGGACAGGTGGCCGAGTGGTCGGAATCGCTTCTGCCGAAAGGGATTGAATTTATTCAATCAGGTTTAGGCAGGTAAGAAGAAAGAGCGAAGCGATTACAAGGCGCACGATTACAGCCTTAGGGCTGTTAAAACACTTCGTTAAATCGGGGTATGATATGGACAGGTGGCCGAGTGGTCGAAGGCGCACGATTGGAAATCGTGTGTACGGCAAAACCGTACCGAGGGTTCGAATCCCTCTCTGTCCGCCATTTACAAAACAGCTCCCATCGGGGGCTTTTTTTGTGAATAGATGGTTTGTGATTAGAACCAGAGTAGATGGTTCGGCTACGAGAAGCATGTAGAGCTATAGCGAGCTTATAACGAGCAGCTATTTGCCTAAGCAAGTGAGTAAAAGAGAAAACCTCTCCTTTTCAAAAACTGATGTTGTCAATGTTAGGAGCTGTTTCTGAGTTTGAGAGAGAAATCATATTAGAGCGCCAAAGAGAAGGTATTGCACTTGCAAAAGCTAAGGGTAAATATAAAGGTGGCAAGAAAAAGCTAACAGATGAACAAGTTGCAGAGATAAAAAAACTAATATCAGACGGTGTTAGAATTACACATATAGCCAGAGACTATAACATCACTAGGCAGAGTGTTTATAATTACATTTAATGTGTTTTTGGTCACATGATGTGGGATTCTTGGGTGTATTATTAGTAAAGAATGTGCATATGGCACATAATTATAAGATGTTTTGAGTTATACCTTAACTCTAATAATAAGTGTCCTTATCCAGCTTCTATCCTGAGTTACAGCAGATATCGTGTCTATATTTAAGTTATATTTATAGCATATATTTCTAATGTGAGGTCTTTAATTCTTGTCTAATTTTGTCCACGGTAATACAATATCGTTCAACTAGGGCGATATGTGCAACGTAAGGAGAGGGCGATGAGTAGATTAGCAGATTTTTTTAATAAGCATGAAAACGAACAAATCAAACTTTTTGAAAATGGCGCAAAAGCGTCTGATAAAGAGATTGAACCACGCAAAATAAAACGCCGTGCTATATTTAGAAAATATCTTACCTTTGGCGCATCATTAGCCGTGTTAAACATGGGCTTCCCAAAACAAACCAGCTCTGCTCAAAATGATAACAATGCAGACAAAGCTCTAAATTCCCTAAAAGCAAAAGAAATCTCTGTTGAACCATCCGCCACAAACCTAGCATCTGGCACTTTAGATATCAGTAACGATTTAATCAGAAAACAGAATATTGCAGAAATCGCCAAGAGAATTAAAGAACAAACCAAAGAAGATTTAACCTTTAGCATTAAAGGCAACACTATTTTATATTTAGGTGATAATGTTGTTGCGGGTGAAAAAGGCAAAGATTACACGAATACACCATATGGCAAAATAATTAACATTGTTAATAAAGCCATGGGCACCCCAAGCAACCTCTATAATGACGTTATCAGCAGTTGCGAAAGCGTGTTAAGAGAGCTTGATACTCGTCGCAACGAAGCTAAAGGTGATTATGAAAATAACCTCCATTTTGGCAACTCAGATAGAATAAAGAATGCTTTATCAGACTTGCAAAAAGAATTTGATAAAAACAGATACAACAATCTAGATAATTTAGAAGGCAAAATAATTGCCAATTATGAAGCTTATAAAAAAGTATTTGGGGCTGATTTAGCAAATGAAGCACCAGTTACAGAGGTTGCTTTATACGCTAGTACGCAATCACAGCTAGATGC
>QKFK01000208.1 GCA_003252195.1 Rhodospirillales bacterium | reverse complement strand
TTTTGTGTCTTCTTTTGCGTCAAATTGCATTTTTTCAATTTTATCTGAAAAAGATGCTAATCCGCCTTGTTTTATAGACGGCTTTCTAAGTGACAAATATCCGCCCTCATTTAGCGGCTCTGATGCGTTTTCTGTTTTTGTTTCTTTTGTGTTTTCGGCAATGGCTATAGCGGTAATGGCAGGGGTAATTATTGGCAGATTTTCTTTTCTAACTAATGTGCTTGGAGCTGATGCAGGTGCTTCATTTGTATTGTTTTTTTCTTTTTGAATTATTGGCTGTTTGCTTGTGTCGCTAGGAAATGTAAGGCTCAAATCTTCTGGAATAAAGATGAATTTTGAAGATATTGGGAGATTGTTATTGGTTCTTTCAGGCAAAGCATAAGCATTTCCAGTTAAATAAACTGAAAGAATAAGCAGAACTAAGATTTTAAATAATCTAATCCTCAAAACTTCATACCCGCAAAAACACATTAATTTGTAGTTTGTTGGCCAAAAAAAACTACATACGGTATTTTTAGCCGATTCGCATAATAAAAGTAAATGCAAATTTTATTTTTTTTCTTTTCTGTTATTAAATATATTAATGTGTATATACTCACCAATTTAACTCACCGTTAATGTTAGCGTATGAATATTAATTCTTTATTAAGGTTTTCTTTGCAGAAATGTTGCAACGATGGTTCTTTAATATAAAAAGAGCCTAAGCACAAAATGTGAATTTTTTTTTACGAAAAGCGCGTCATGCTAATAAATCATTATATATCATATAGATAATAGTGTTTTGGCAGTGTTGTTAAAACTATAGACATGTCTAACTTATATGATTTATGCTGTAAGTATCTTTGGTAAAGATGGATTTGCATATTATTTGAACTTAATTTAAGGGGAAAGAGAATGAAAGTATCAAAAATTAAAACATTAGCATTATCAGCACTTATGTTTGCTGGTATGACATCAACAGGTCGCGCAGACGTGTTCTCAGCTGTTACAGGTAAATCTTCAGCAATGTTCCAAGCAACTAAAACAGTTGTTTTCGTTGTTGGTGGTTTCGGTCTCGTTGGTTTGGCTATCGGCGCTATTTTTGGTCGTGTTGACTGGAAAAAATTCGCAGCTTTAGCAATCGGTCTTGCTATTCTAGCTGCTGCTGGTGCTATCGTTGACTACGCAACTGATACAACAACTGGTACAGGTAACATGGCTGATACTTTGAAATAATCAAAGAGTTTAGCAAAGAATGCCGCCGAGTAAAATCGGCGGTATTTTTTTATGAGGTTGATTTTTATTAACTCTTAATATTATATTGTTTACAATATATTATCAAATTGGTCTTACCATTAGATGGTTGAGGTATTATTTTGAGTGAATTTGGAGTTTAATTAATGAGAGCACCGATACTTAAAGCTGTTTCTGCTCCGCCTAGATTGTTTTGGGCTCCTTTTTTGCCTGCAGCCGCAAATATGGCAATGCAAATGCCTTTTATGTTTATTGGTATGGGGTTGTGGAAATTAAATCCGATATTTTTTATCCCATCAATATTGTTGGTTCATCTTTTTTTGATAATATATGGCGCAAAAGAGCCTCATTTATCAAAAATGATGGCATCTTATGGGCCTATGGCTAAACCAAGTCTTAATATTTATAAAGAAAAAGGTAATAAACTTGCTCCCTGATAGTTTCATTGGTTTATTCGTAACAGGAATTACGGCTCCGCAAACCATAATTGGTTTTATCGGAATAGCCTCTGCGGCTGCTTTTGCGTGTTTATTTGCAAGCAAATTTGGTGATATGGTTTTGCCTCGACCAAAAGAAACGCGTGTTTCCGACTTTTTGCCATTTGATAGATTGTTACCAGATGGAATGACTATAAAGTGTAAGGATGGATCTTTATCTAGGGTGTTTAGGATTAAAGGTGCTGATATGGCCTTTGTTATGCCCGAAAAAAGAGAAAACATGCTTGAGGGTCGTAAATCATGGATTGATTCATTATCTGAGCTCGGTGTTACATGCAGAATTATCTCTATGCGCGAGAGAATTCCGCTAGAGGAAGACGGTCAGCATCAAAATCCGTTATTAGGAAGAATTGCTCTTACATGGGCTGATAGTTTGAGCCGTGTGTACCAAAATCAGCATTATGCGATTTTATCTGTTCAAGATAGAAAACATAATGAGCGTGATTTGAACCAAGCTTCTCAGGCGCTTATAGCTACATTAGATGATTATGAAGTTTCATCATTGTTTGAAACAGAAACAAATAGTGCTAAAGATGCTCCTTTCCATCTATTCGCAAAGTTATGTAGCCCTGTTTCATTGCCCGAGCCCAAGGTTGGCTTGGCCGAAGGTGGGGATTTGAATGAGCTTTTAACTGCTGATCATATTCACTTTACTAAAGAAGAAGGGATTATAAACTTCTACTCAGGAAGTCGTACAAAACAGGCGATTGTAATGGGCATTAGAAGTTCTGCTGATTATATGGATGAACAGATGACGGCGGACTTGCTTTCTATCGATTGTGAATTACGCTTGTTCCATTGTATTAAGCCCATGAGTAAAGCGGCTGCACTTGCCTTGCTACTTCAGCAGCAGAGAATGGCAAGAGTTACAAGTTTTTCTGCCTCTGTGTGGGAGCAATATGAAATTGCGCTACAGACGATAGAAGAGTCTGACGAGGACTTCCAGACATTGCATGATTACTCAATGTCTATGATTATGTTCTGTGAAAGCCCTGAAGAAATTGAATTTGCACAGTCAGAAGTTGAACGTATATGCCGTGTGTATGGAGCAACTCCAGTAAGAGAAAGTTGGGTAGCTCAGGCTGTGTTCTTTTCACAATTCCCAACTTATGACATCTACCCTAGAACATATAAATATTTATCGCGCGTTGTTGCTTGTTCTGTTTGCTTAGAAAAATCAGCAGAAGGGTTACCTAAAAGTGACTGGGGTCCAGGAGCTATTACCATATTCAGAACATTTAGTGGTACAGCATATAAATGGCAGTTTCATGTGTCATCAGCAGATAACGCTGTGGCTCACTGTTGTATCATTGGTCCAACAGGACAAGGTAAAACAACGTTGTTAGCATTTCTGGCTGGGCAAGCGATGCGACATAAAGATTTAAGAGTGTATTTCTTTGACCGTCACCGTGGTGTTGAAATATTTACTCGCGCTGTTAATGGTGCCTATATTAATTTTGATGGAGAAGAGGGTGCAACGACCCTAAATCCATTTGCTTGTAGCGATAACGCTGAGAACAGAGCCTTTTTAAGAAGGTGGCTAAAAGCTATAACCATGGTTGATGATGCTCAATCTGAAAAAGAAATTGGTAGGGCTGTAACCACAGCGTTTGATTATTTGCGTCCAGATGAAAGAACGTTGCGCAATCTCCATAAGAGCTGCTTCTCTCCAACAGGGGCTATGCGTAGAGAATTGTTCCGCTGGGTTAATCCTGAGCAATATGGTAATATTTTTAATGCTGAAGATGATAATCTTGATTTAACATCACGCTTTATGGCGTTTGACTTTACTCATATTTTTGAAGATGAAACTTTGGCTCCTGCTGTTATTAGTTATATTATGCACAGAATTCAGAGTACAACTGGTGAAACTGGTGATCCTAGCTTGATTATGATCGACGAAACTGCGCCTATGCTTAAACATCCAATGTTTAGAGACAGCTTTATTGTTGGTTTGCAAGAGGGGCGTAAAAAACGTCAAGCATATCTATGCGCCTTCCAACAACCAAATATTGTTGATAAACTTGGTCTGGGTGAAGTTATTCGTGGACAGTGTCAAACTGTTATATTCTTCAGAAACCCACAATGCTCAGAAGAAGATTACGAAAACTGGAAGCTAACCCCAAGAGAAATGGATTTCATTGCTGGTCGATCATTTAGAGATATCCCTTATGCTATTTTGGTTTCTAGACCTGCTATTGGCGAGTCGGTCATTTTAGATGTTGATTTGAGTGGATTAGGGCAATATCTAAAGCTATATTCATCAGGTCGAAAACATGTGCTTCTTGCCCAAGAATTGGCAGCTCAGTTTGGCAATGAAGGGTTTGTAGATAAATTCTTAGAAGTGGCGTAGACTGCTTTGTTGAAAAGGCTGATGCATGAAGGTTTTTGTGGTCAGAGAGTTTATGTTTTCGTGTTACAGAAATATTACATTTATTAATTTCTCGTAATAAAGCCTTACTTTTGCCACAATTTTTTAGTACTATCTATTATAGAGAGATTGTATATTTTTTGGGTTTACTACGTTTTTGGGAGGCTATTATGGCAGGCAAAGCAGGGTTTAGTATTCTATTTTCGCTATTCTTGTTGTGTTTTACAACTGTTGCAAATGCGCAGGTTCCTACGCTAGACCCGACAAATATAGCAAATATTGTAACAAGAATTCAAAATATTACAGGGCAAATTCAAAACCTTAAAGCGGCTGGTGCAGAATTGGAAAATGCGCGAGGTGCTTTAGGAGATTTTTCTACCAGCCTTGTTCCAGCCTTTGTAAGTAAAGGTGGCGATGATGAAAAATTTCAGGAACAAATGAAACCTGAAGTTCCAGATGCCTTTAATGAGCTGGCTCCTTCTGGAAAAACTGTTTCTCAGGAAGATATGAAAGATATGTCAAAAGTTGAATCAGTTGTTGATACTGTTTTACTTGATCCTGAGGTGGCAGGTGACCAGAATGTTGATAACATTCAAAAAATTAGAAAACTCAAAAGCAAATTTGTAAAAAAATCTCAAACCAAGGGTTACGCTATGTCTTTAAGTATGCAGGCAAGGCATGAGGAAGAGGTTCAGACGGCGGACGACTTGGCTGACAAAACAGCTAAGGCAACAACTGAAAGAGATGATATGGCTGCTCTTTCTGCAATTCAAATGGAAATCTTAAAAAGTATTTCAGAAATGAAGATGTTGCAGGCTGTTTCAGTTGAGGGTAGCTCAGCTAATGTATTGGGTGGCGTTAATTAATAGGGGGCTAATATGCTAAAATATGTATTGCCGTTAGTGCTGTTGATATCCCTAGTGCCTGTTAAGGCTCAAGCGCAAACAATGGATATTGCGCAGATTGTTACCCAGTTATTGAACCAATATCAAAATCAACTTGAGGGTGAGGAAGTTACAGATTCACTACAGCAAACGGGTGAAATGTCAAAAATTAGTGGTGCAATGGGGCAACTTTCAAAATTAAAAGACTTGAAAGATAAAGCCTCAAGCATTCTTGGGGAAGCTAAGTTCTCCACCTTAGTTAACAAAGATCTTGCAGGTAAGCTTGATAATCTAGATTCAATTAAAGACTATTCAAATAAAAGCTTCTTTGCTTCGGTTGATAAAGACCAATCTCAGCTTGAAATGGTGCAACAAGTAAGAGAAAAAACTGCGGTTGAAAGACATATTGCAGCTGTGGAGGCATATGGTAAAGGTGTTTCTATGCGCAAGCGCGCAGAAGAACTTGAAACAAGTCAAGATGAGTTGTCTCAAGGCGCAAGTGACGCAAATGATATGAGAGAAAATATACAGTCATTATCATCAATGATGCTACAGGTTCACAAACAGCTAGCAGATATAAAAACATTGGACGCTTCTTTGTTGAGAATGAAAAGTGTGTCATCAATGGAAGGTGTAGCTGGTAGAGAAACAGCTGAGTAGGCAATGATTATTCTGAGGTTAAGGCGGTGTAATATGAACAAAGCGATAAAAATTATCAGATATAGTTTAGCGATTGCATTTTTTGCGATTAGTGCTCCTGCAGCTTTTGCCCAAGGATGGCCTACTTTTGATGTATCGCATACCGCAAGTGAGATTACAGGTTTAGTTTCTGATATTCAAAAAGTTTACCAAATGCCTATGGAAATTCAAAGCTTGGGAGACTTAACCTCGTCAGTAGGCGGGCTTGGTATTGAAATCGGAATGGATCCAAGCAAATTAAAACAAGCAGCTGAGGCTAAGAAACAAAGTGGTTTTGCAAAAAGTGTTGGTGATTTCGCATCTAAAGCTAAAGATGGTGTTGATAAAGGTATTGATCACGTAAAAACCAAGAGTAACGAATTCAAAGAGAATGTGGATAAGAAAAAAGACAGTGCCGAGGCCTATGCAAATAAACAAAAGGATAAGATAACCTCATCTAACAAAAAAGAAGTTTCTGATGAAGAGGCCGCAAAGGATGAAGGTGTTGTATCTGGAAATTTAGTGTCATCGCTAAAAGAGCAAGCAGAAACAACAGATGGGGATGAAGAAAAAGCTGCATATTTGCAAGCTCAAGCAGATCGTATGGCGGAAAGAGCTGAAAAGCTCTCTCAGATGAAAGCCACATTTGGTGGTGTTGGTGTTTCATTAGATGGAACTCCTTTAACATATGAAGCTCAGAGTGGAAGTGTGTCTGACACGGTTGATTATATAAAAAATGATAGCGGTGAATTCTTAGACACAGAAGGGGCTGAAACAGCAGAGGCCATTGCCGAGGTTAAAGCAACCAGACTTCAGAATTATGTTGATGCAAATAAAGAAGCATATGCATTGGCAGTTTCTATGAGAGCTAACGGGCCTGATGATCTTAAAGAAAGAATTGATGAGATTAATACATATAATGAAGATGCAGAAGATAAAAGAAAAACACTGACAGCAAACACATTATTGATGGTTGCTATATGTAATGAGTTAATTGATATGGCGACATTGAGTGTGGCTGATTTGAAAACGCAGGCAACATCAGAAATCTATTCGTTGAATAATATTTATCCGACAGTAGTTGATGAAGAATAGTTAGTAATAGAAGTATAGAATGATTATAAGGGTGCAAGAGGTTCGGAGGATAAGATGATGAGGAAGCTTAAGATATTTATGCTATTGGCATTGGTGGCTGTCTTTCCGTTAAAAGAAGCTCAAGCTGGTTTGTGTTTTTCTCCGATTTGTATTTTTAAGATGATACTTAAAATGACACCAGGATTACCCGTTCTAGATTTTTCAACCCTTCCTCCTGTGATTGGGCAAATTCCAACAGCTATACAACAGAAAGTGCAGTCAGAAGTTAAAAGTATGGGTAATGAAATGTTGCGTAACGTTAAAACTGCAACAAAAAACCCTCTAGATTTTAAGATTGCAAATATACAAGTTCCCAAAGCTAAGGTGGCAGACGTGCTTCCTTCTGCCGATACCCTTACAGGGACTTTGGGCAAGGGTGTATCGATAGATTACAAAGATCCTGCAGACGTGTCTGCGGCCTCTGAGAGTCTTTTGGTTAACCCAAGTGGCGATAAACTTGCTAGAGAGAAACAAAACAAAAAAAGAAAGAAATTCTTTGAAGACAATTTGTTTGAGGCTTATGCCTATTCAGCTCAGTTACAAGCTCAATTGACGGAAATGCCTCAAGTACTTGATGATTTAATTAGTACTGCTACAACCGATGAGGACGAAAATCAAGCATATAGAGCTAACTATACAGCCAGACAAACAATGAGTAAATTATTAGGTGTTATTCAAAGAACCAAGGCAACTCAATTGCAATTATATGCATCAAAAGACATGGGCGTAAATATA
>QKFK01000113.1 GCA_003252195.1 Rhodospirillales bacterium | reverse complement strand
GAAAATTTTTGTGCCGTTTTTATCCGTAAAGTCACTTAAATCTTTGCCTACTAAGGCTTTGCTTACTGGGTGCATAATCATTACTGAATTATAATCATTAATCCACACGTAGTTACCGTTGTCGTAGCGCAAAGTTGCGACCTTGTCTAATGCTTCTTTTTTTGCTTCTTCTAGGGTTAATTCACCATCTTTAACTTCGCCTATATAGTGGTTAACGACAGAGGCCGCCATTTCAACTACATCTTTAACGTTTTTTTGTCTGCCGTCCATTAACTCGTGTTTAATTTCATACAGTGAGCGATATTGGATTGCAAAAGTACAGGCGATTACTACCGCAAGAATAAGCAGCATACGCTTTTTTATTTTCATATTATTAAAAGATAACATTGATAAATGCCTTTATTTTTATTGTGATAAAATTTGTTATACCTAGAAACATATATGTATCACGCTTGTTATAACAAGGTGTTAACAGATTGTTTTGTCGGAATTTTTTAATTACTCTGATTGTTAATCAAATACTACCAACAGCAATATCCTAAATCAAGACATAAAACTATATTATATCATATTAGGGTATGCTAAAAGAATTACTGCTGTTGTGGATACTTGTTTTAGTCAGCTAGTTACGAGAATTATTAAGGATTTTAATCAACATGTCTTTGTTTTTGATTGGCTTAACATTATTGGCAAGCTCTTGGGTGTTCTTTTTGTAATAAGCATACTTATTGTTGTAGGTTCTTGCTTGGTCAAATACATCGCCAACTTTATCCTGCTTATAACGAAGCTTTTCTAGCTTGCTATAATATGATTTTAATGGAATAAAAACTTGTTTTGTTATTTGCCCATTAATCGCCTTTAAGGCATCTTCTGCAACACCCATAAAATATGGGTTTTCTTCTAGTCCTTGGTTAGCTTCATTCGCAATTCCAATGTCTGAGTTCATGCTAAACAAATTATGCTTCACCTTGCACACCAACTCTTTTGCGGTAAATGTTTTTTGATCTTTTTCTGGTTCTTTATCTTCTGAAGGCAATTGTTTTATCACATTCATGTTGTGATTGGCGTCTTTAATTTGGTCAAGAATGATTTCTAGCTCTTCACCTTTAATGTGGAAGCCTTCTTTTGTTAAATAATCTGCTGCTTGAGACATAACATTGTTTTCGATAACGTATATTTTATCAGACAAGTTGTCTTTGCCAGCGTGCAAGCCTTGTATCTCATTATATAAAGAGTTTTTTTCTTTTGAGCTTGTTTCATTAACTAACATTGATGCTAAATAACTTCTTTCAAGGCTTTCTTGGTTTGGTATCGCGCTTAAGGCATCAAACATTTCATCGTGAGAACAATGACCTTTTCTATCGTTTATTTTTGACTTGTTCTGTTTGTAGATATCACATATTTTTTCAAAGTCATGTTGTATAGACGCTAATTCATTGTTTGAGAGGCTCTCTTTTTTGTTCAGTTTAGCTATAAAATCTTTTTTGTTAGTCTGACGGTGCTTTATTCCAAAATCTAAAAAGCAAGAAGCTGCCATTGATTTCTTTAAATAATCTTCCCAGTAGCTTACTATAGCAAATTGCTCACTAATTGATGGTTTGCTTTGCTTCATTTCTTTAACCGTCTCGAGCGATTTTTCAGCAATATCAGAAAATAAATTTGCTGCCATTTTTACAAGAACTTTTTCACCTTTGATGGGGGCTGTCAAATCATTGATAGCAACATTATTGGGGTTAACATAATCATGGTTATTTTGCATAGCACAAGTTTCTTCTTAAATAATTTAATTTACTCGAGATCTTAGATTTTTTAACAATTCGGCGACAGGGAATGGCTTTGATGGACCTTTCTCGGCAACTTCTTTTAAGATGTTTTTCGGCGCTGATTTGTGATCACGGAATTTTGTAGATAAAACATATGCTTCTTCTCCAACATCGGTTAGCATGCGTTTTTGCTCTAATATATCTTCTTCTTTATTAAAGTTGTTGTCCATTCTAGGAAGAAGAGTGGAGCCTATTTCTTGATTTGTTTTATCCATTGCTTCGCCAATGATTTGTACAAAATATGGATTGCCATCTAAGTTGCGGAACTGCTTTTTGTTGAGACCTTTTTCTTCTTTGAACACAACTGCTCGGTCAATTGCTTTTTTGATAATTTCAGTTGCTGTATATGGTTTTATTTCATCTTCATTATATAATACACGATTGCGTGGTTTTAATGGAGATATGTTGTAATCACGATTACTGCGTTTGATTTGAGATGTAATATCTTGTAAGTCGCTTTCTGATGCAAAATTATTTTCAGCCAAATGTTTTTCAACCTCAGAAAAATTAGCATCTTCAATGCTATAAATATTGTTGGCTAGATATTCATCAGATTTTTTGATTCTAGATAAATCTTTGTCATTCTCTGCTATTTTGATGTCTGTGAAAAGCATCAACAAATTAGATGAATGGAATGATACAGATGGGTTATCAAACAAAGGTATGGCATCTAATATTGTGACAAAGTCTTTTTCGTCCATCTTTAAGTGGTTAGAGCCTAATTCTTTGGAGTTCAAATCAATGC
This sequence comes from Rhodospirillales bacterium, assembly GCA_003252195.1. Classification (GTDB taxonomy): domain Bacteria; phylum Pseudomonadota; class Alphaproteobacteria; order QKFK01; family SZUA-500; genus SZUA-500. The sequence goes on along the minus strand of QKFK01000113.1, from coordinate 4,984 downwards.
TATTTTGAATTTCTTTGAGGTTGCGGCTTATAATAGATATATCTTCTTCTGATAATTTTGTGTCGCTATTTACTTTGCGCCACATGTTGCCAGCGCTAGGGCGCTCACTAATAAAATGTTGGCCTAAGATACAAGAAGATGCTTCTGCAAGTTTGCATGATTTTTGCCAAAAATCTACTAGCTGTCCTTGGCTTCCATCCATGCTTGTATCAATACCTTCCTCAAGCATGTCTATAGACTCGTTGATAGGCTTTTGAATCTGTTGCATTGTGTAAGATGCGATGCTGCGAATCAGCGTAAAGCCACGCTCTTTAAGCGTTAAATCCTTTAATGCGTCATGTGACGGATTAACAAAATTATCGTTTTCTTGTGTCATATTCCACCAATAGCATATGATATAACCATAAAACTAACCCCAACCAACTATAATACACTTTTTTCTCAAAAAAACTATACAAAATGTACAAAAAAGGATAAATTGTTAGATGTATTTACAAATGATAGCTTGATGTGTAAAACATTAAATATCATAAGGGCTTATTTATAAAGGGGGAATTATACAATTATGCCTAAAGACAACAATTCGTCTTATTCGACAGATTCAGCTGTGGAAAAGCTTATATTAGATGCCAAAATTCAAGATGCCGATGCTTATGCTCTTGCATATTGCCGACAATCATATGTTGAAACATTAGCTCCATATATTGGAGATGCAGAGGGTGTGGCATTTTCAGTCGGCTATGATACACCTATGGAAATGAGTGAACTTAGAAAGCTTGATTCTCAATTGGTAACTTTGTGGCAGTCTGCATCCAAAGCAGCAGAATTTACTGGAAAAATTGGTGGTGATAAACTTTCATTCGATCCAGAATTAAAAGAATTAGTAGGAAAGAGATTTAAATCTGGAGAAGTTCTAGATCCAGAAGAGAGACGTGCTTTAGTTACAGAAGCTAAAAATGTTTTAGACAATTTTTCTTCTCATAAAGAAACAGATGAAAAACTACCAGCAACAAACGATGAGATGTTATCTATTGTTTTGTCATATCCTGATCACATTAAACGTTCTGACATATATGATGCAGTAGTGTTTGGTGTTGACATGAAATTGCTCGGAGCCGCCAACGGATTAGAAAGAGTTAAAACAGCTAAAGGTAACTTTGAAGCAAAAGTAACCAAAGCAAAAGAAAAAGAAATGGATAATTTTTCTCGCGATGTGCGTTTGCAGGGCTATGTACACAATGAAGAAGAAATGAAAAAATTACTTTCTAGTGTTTGTGTTGCTATTGAAAAATCAGAAGATGGTCAAAAAGAACCTAATGATAAAATGCTACTTGCTTATGCATATAGTAAATATGTTTCTGAAGGCGCTAAGCACAATCCAGAAAAAATTACTCATGAGCAGATATTTAACCCATATTTTGTTGAAGAGGCGTCTAAATTTATATCTACCATTAAACGTGTAGATGTTGAGTTTAAGCCAGAAAAAACAAAAATTGCAGAAGATGATGCAGCAAGTAAAGTTAAGAATGTGTCTTTATACACCTTTAGAAATAGGGTGAGAAATCACAGAGATGAAATTCTTGATAGTGGTTTTAGAGGGCTTGTTAATCGTGAGGATGACGAAAATAAAAGAGCAATCCCAGATAATAATGTCAAGTTAGAGCTAATTAAACGGGCTCAGAATTCTTGCCGTAATTAACAAACAAAAAGGCTCTCTTAAACAGAGAGCCTTTTTTATGTTTATAGCGTAATTGGTAGATATAGACAATTCCGAGCAGTCAAGAGGCTCACGAAACTAATGGGCAGGCGAGCATATGTTAATATTGCTTGCGTAAGCTGAAGGAAGTTTATGTTTATAGTGTACATTATCTGTTTATCTTAGATGGCTTAGACGAGAGGGGGCTAATCTAATGCTTCGGCAAACACAATGTCACATAGTAAATGCCACCTCTTGTAAACAGGTGTGAGTTTATATGTGATAATTTCTCTAATAGAGATGTTTCGTGTATGTGGAGTGCGTTTATACAATCGCTAAATATAAACTAAATCTCTGTCAGATCAATAACGAGGTGCATCAATTTACATCGCGCACCCCGTTAGACGCAGCGTTTATAGCCAGTGCCAAGTTGCATATGCTCCAACTATTGACATGGTTATCGTATAAGGCAAAGCATGCTTAACCATTTGCCCATATGAAAGTTTAATCACAGGGGCTAAAGATGACGTCAATAAGAACAAGAATGCAGCTTGTCCATTGGGTGTAGCTATTGAAGGAATGTTGGTTCCTGTGTTTATTGAAACAGCTAAATGCTCAAATTCATCAGCAGTTATTATGCCATTTGTAAATGCGCTTTTAGTTTCGTTTATGTATACTGTTGCCACAAACACATTGTCGGATAATATTGATAACGCTCCAGACGCAATGTAATAAGCAAGATTGCGGAGCTCACCCTCAAAGCTTAAAACATATGCTATAACTGGGGCGAACAAATGTTGCTCATGTATAACACCAACAACTGCAAAGAATACAACTAGTAATGCGGTAAAAGGTAAAGCTTCTTCAAAAGAAGGCCCTATTTTATGCTCGTCAATTACACCATTAAAGGCTGTGAGTAGTACAATAATTGCTAAGCCAATCAAACCGACTTCTGCTACGTGGAAAGCTAATGCCAAGATTAAAAATACGGCAACGGCAGTTTGCATACCAAGAGATGTATATGATTTTATATCTCTTTTGGCATCTTTTGCTTTTGCTTCGTCTTCTAAAACTTTGCGCACAGAGGCAGGAAGTTGTTTGCCATAACCAAAGATGTGTAATTTTTCAACCAATATACAAGTTACAATTCCTGCTCCTAAAACAGGCATTGAGACAGGAGCAACCGCGTAGAAGAATTCCATAAAGTTCCAACCAACAGCTTTGGCAATTAACAAGTTTTGAGGTTCGCCAACTATGGTGCAAACACCACCTAATGCAGTGCCAATTGCTCCGTGCATCAAAAGGTTGCGAAGAAAACCTCTAAATTCTTCAAGGTCTTCTTTGTTTTCATCTTTTATGTGTAAATCCACCTTAACGTGACAAGCTTCTGAAGATGCGTATTTATGGTAAACTCCATAAAAACCATAAGCTACAGAGATAATAACGGCGGTTACGGTTAAGGCATCTAAAAAGGCTGATAAAAAAGCGCTTACAAGGCAAAATAGTAGCGATAAGGCTGTTTTACTTTTAATCTTTACAAGTATTTTGGTAAAGCTAAATTCAAGCAAGTCTTTCATGAAGTGAATGCCCGCTACCATAAACATTAATAGTAAAATCACGGGGAAATTATGTAAGGTTTCATCGTATAAAGTTTCGGGGCTTACCATGCCAATAGCAACTGCTTCAAAAGCTAGTAATCCACCAGCAGGTAAAGGGTAGCATTTAAGCGCCATAGCTAGAGTGAAGATAAATTCTGCTATTAAAATCCAACCAGCAACAAAAGCTGAGCCATAATAAAATATAATTGGATTAATTATTAGAAAAGCAAGGATGGTTAGCTTATACCATTTAGGAGCTGAACCTAGGAAGTTCTTTTCTAAAGCATAGGCAATGTTCTTTGTCATACTTTTTCCTATCAGTTGTTTATTTTCCGAAATATTTATTTTATAGCAAAACATATTCGCTAACAATAATAATCGGAAAATATCTTGTAAGTATAATTAGTTGCTTGCTTTATAAATAAAAATGCGGGAGTGATAAAAAAAGCCTCTAGAAAAACTAGAGGCTTTATAATTTGCTTTTCAGATTAAGTTAAATCTTATAGCCAATGCCATGTAGCATAAGCACCTACAGCAGTCATTACGATTGTGTAAGGCAAAGCTAGCTTGAACATTTGTCCATATGATAATTTAATCGCTGGAGCTAATGATGAAGTTAACAAGAACAAGAATGCAGCTTGTCCATTTGGAGTAGCAACAGAAGGAATGTTAGTTCCTGTGTTGATAGAAACTGCTAAATGTTCAAATTCATCTAATGTGATAATACCATTATCAAATGCAGCTTTTGTTTCGTTGATATAAACTGTAGCAACGAACACATTGTCAGAAATCATTGATAAGATACCAGATGCACAATAATAAGCTAATTTACGAAGGTCACCTTCAAAGCTTAAAACTTCATGTATAATTGGTTTGAACAATTCTTGCTCGTGAATAACGCCAACAACAGCAAAGAATACAACTAATAATGCTGTGAAAGGTAGCGCTTCTTCAAAAGCAGGACCAATTTTGTGTTCATCAATTACACCAGTGAAAGCTGTTAAAAGGATAATAACGGCAAGACCAATTAAACCAACTTCAGCTACGTGGAAAGCAAGACCTGCAATCAAAAGAACCGCAACGATAGCTTGGCAGATTAATGATAAATAATCTTTTGTATCTCTTTTTTCTTCTTTTTCGTTAGCATCATTAACTAACACTTCACGAACAGAAGCAGGAAGCTGTGCGCCATAACCTAAGATATGGAATTTTTCAACCAATATACATGTTAATAAACCAGCTACTAAAACAGGCATAGAAACAGGTGATACATAATGGAAGAAATCCATAAAGTGCCAACCCATAATGTGACCAATAAGCAAGTTTTGTGGCTCACCAACTAATGTGCAAACACCACCCAATGCAGTACCCACAGCAGCATGCATCATAAGGTTACGAAGGAATGCTCTGAATTGTTCTAAATCATCAGTGCATTCAGGTTTTAAGTAAGTGTCTACTTTAACGTGACAGGCTTCTGTTGATGCAAACTTGTGATAAACAGCATAAAAGCCATATGCAACAGAGATAATTACAGCGGTAACAGTTAGAGCGTCTAGGAATGCAGATAAGAAAGCACCCATAAAGCAGAATAGTAATGATAATGTTATTTTACATTTAATTTTTACAAGTATCTTGGTGAAAGTGTATTCAAGAAGATCTTTCATAAAATAAATACCAGCTACCATAAACA
>QKFK01000159.1 GCA_003252195.1 Rhodospirillales bacterium | reverse complement strand
ACAAAAATATATGGAATATTAATATCTGGTTCTGCTTCTTTAGGGATTTCAACATATGCGATTGCCCCAAAAATAACCAACATAAAAAAAGCTAATAAAACAGTTCTGGTGCGCTCAAAACAGCTCTCAATAAAAGACATTTCTACTCTCCTTGTGATTTGAGTTCTGCTTCTGCTTCGCTGAATTCATCAACTGGAATAACGGTTTCACCTTCTTTTACAAAGTCTTGACCTAAAGTTATTAGGGTTGCCTGTTTCGGTAGCCCTGCTATCCACATTCCTTTTTCATCGTGGCGAACAATTTCAACTTTATAAAATTTTACAATATTGTTTTCATCTACGGTTTTAACGCCAATGTCACCTTTTTCGTTTAGTGACAATATTGCTGGGCTGATTTCATACGCCAATTGAGGTTCTAAAGATAGCTTTACTTCTGCAGTCATTCCCTCAACAATTTTATTATTATGATTGTCTGCCTTTAATTCAATTTCAAATGTGCGAGTGCTACTTGAGGCAGAAGATGAGACATAGCTAATTTTTGCTTCAAATTCATCGCCGTTTAATAAGCGAACTTTATCGGTGGCGCCTTTGCTGATTTTAGTAACGGCAAATTCAGATACGTCAGCCTTAATCTTAATTGGGTCTAAATCAATTAATTTACCAATAGAGGTTCCAACAGATACATAATCTCCAACCTCAATTTGCCTTGAGTCAAAAATGCCATCAAAAGGTGCTTTGATTTTTGTGTGTGTGATATCAAGCTCTATATTTGCCAAATCTGATTTTGCTTCTTCTAACTCTGCTTTGGCTTCTGCTAAGCGAACCTTAGAGTTAAAGCCTTTGCTCTCAAGTTTTAGAGCAGCTTGATATTCTAACTCTCTTTGTGAGACTAGCGATTTTGCTTTTTCTAGTGTTGCATAGCGATTGTCAATTTTAATCGAGGCAATTAAATCGCCTTTTTTAACCTTTGAGCCTTCTTTGATATAAATCGTTTCAATTTTTCCAGCGGTTTCACTCTTTATATCTACGCTTTTATCTGCGTATGTAGTGCCTTTAAGGCTAAGCTCAGGAGATGCTAAATCGGCAATTCTGTGAGAGACTTTAACTTTTGCTTTTGGCGCTTCGGCGTGAACTATGGTTGTTTCTTTCTTTTTGCCAACCATGCCACTTGCTATCCACACTATTGAAAAAACGACAACAGTTGCTGCGATTATGAAAGATACATTGATATGTCCTTCGTCATCATATTTCTTTGGCTCATATATAGGCATAATTCTTTACCCTTTTCTGTTATTTTCTTTAATCTCTTCTATTAATTGCTTTTTGTTTTCTAAAATATATTCAACGGCTGAAGAATACATTTTAATTCCAAGTCCTCTAACGAAGTTTCTGCCTGCAGTCATTGGGGTGCCTCCTGGTTCAACTTCTAAAAAGCTAATGCGGTTTTTAACTTCTTTAAGATATAATTCTAATAAAAACTCTGCGTGGGCTTCTGATAAATAATCACTAAAGCATAAAGAAAACAATATTTCAGACTTATATTTACTCGCCGCAGGATTTTTTTGCAATTTGCGCATTAAATATTCTTTACCCTTATCTGTGATTGAGTAAATTTTTTTGCTGTGTGTGTTGTCGTCATTATCATCACCACTTAAAGAAATCATTTTCTCTTCTAAGAGTTTTTCTAAAGTTGGGTAGATAGAACCATAGCCAATTCTTTGAACGTGGCTAAAGGCGCCCTCAGTGCAACTTTTATTGATTTCATATCCCGTGGCATCTTTCATCATTAAAACACCTAGGCAGATAATTTTTGCGTCCATTTCTATACTCTTAAAATGATTGTATCGGTTCGATAGTATTAATATGCTATATAATGCACCATATTCTATAATATGTCTAGGGTTTATTTATGAGCATTTGCTGTAATTAGGATGTGCAGATTTTATTATATTGGTTG
>QKFK01000137.1 GCA_003252195.1 Rhodospirillales bacterium | reverse complement strand
CCAAAAATCAACAATTTCAGGAAACTGCTGTTTAATTATTGGTACAAACAAATCATTTAACGCAACCGCTATAATGCTTGGCTCATCTGGTGGACGAGATGTGTAAGTTGTTACATAAATTGGATTTTTACGCATAGTAATTGCGCTAACTTCAAAGACTGGGAATTCTTCTTGAGAATTATAATATCCTGTGTGGTCTCCATATGGTCCTTCCAATGCTTTTTCTGGCAATATATGGCCTTCAAGCACTATTTCTGCCTGCGATGGAACTTCTAATGGAACTGTAACACAATCTGTTATCTCCGTTTTTTTACCCCTTAAAATACCTGCAAACTGATATTCTGACATATTGTCAGGCACAGGAGTTGCCGCAGCTAACATCGTGGCAGGGTCTGCTCCTATAACGACGGCTGCTGGCATTGGCATGTTAGGGTGCGTTTTTTGAAATTTTGCAAAATGCTGTGCTCCGCCTCTATGCGCTAACCAACGCATAATTAGTCTATTCTTGCCCAAAAGTTGAAGACGATAAACCCCTATATTTGTACAATCGGTCTTATCCTCATCTGGGTTTGGACCTTTCGTAACCGTCAATCCCCACGTAACTAATGGAGCAGGTTCTTCTGGCCAGCAATGTTGAATAGGAAGCTTAGTTAAATCAACCTCATCGCCTTTTAACACAATTTCGTGGCAAGGTGCTTTTTTTACCTTTTTAGGATTAACAGCTAAAATTGTTTTAGCCATTGGTAGCATCTCTTTTATGTCGCTAAAATTTTTAGGCGGTTCTGGCTGGCGTAAAAAAGCAAGGTCCTTACCAAACTCGATCATCTCTTCTTTACTTCTACCGATTGAAAGCCCGATTCTCTTCTCATCTGCAAACAAATTGCTAACTACCTGATATTTATAAGCATCACCCTCTTTATTTGTTACATTTTCAAAAAGCAGTGCAGGGCCTCTTTTTTCTATAACCCTTTTGCTAACCTCAGTAAGCTCTAAGTAGCAAGAAACCTGCTTTTTAACTCTTTTTATCAGCTTTTTATCTTCTAGAAATTCTATATAATCTCTTAATGATGAGAACGGCACGACCTTGAGCCCCTTACAGTTTATTGTTGGTAATCAAATACTAAGATGTATAGAATATACTCAAGCGTTAAGGAATAAAACAATTAAAAAAGAACCATGGAACTTAATACCACTGAAAACGGCGTTGATTTAGCCGATCAAATGAGAAGATTAATAGAACTTGGTATATCTCTTTCATCTGAAGAAGATATCGATGTTCTGTTAGAAAAAATCTTATTTGAAGCTAAAGATATTACAAATGCAGATGGAGGCACTCTATACTTAGTTGATGAACTTGACAGGCTTACTTATGCAATTATGTATAATTCATCGTTACACATGCATAATGGTGGTAAAAAAGGCGAAAAAATTACTATACCGCCAATTCCATTAAAACTTGATAATGGTGTGCCAAATTTAAAGAATGTCGCTTCATTTACGGCATTTTCTGGAGAGGTTACAAACCTTGAGAATGTTTATGATTCTTCTGAATTTGATTTTGAGGGTATGAAAAAATTTGATGCTCAATATAGTTACAAATCAAAAAGCTTTTTAACTGTTCCTCTTAAAAACCATAACAAAGATGTTATTGCCGTATTGCAATTGATTAATGCCCAAAATGAAACTGGCGAGATTATATCTTTTTCTTATAATGTGCAGAAGATAGTTGAAGCTCTAGCCTCTCAGGCATCTATTGCCTTAAACAACCGCAAATTACTCGAAGACCATCGCCGTATGATGGAAGCCTTTATTGAAGTGTTAGCTAAAGCTATTGACGCTAAATCACCTTATACTGGAGCTCACTGCCAAAGAGTTCCTGTGTTAACTCGTATGATTACCATGGAAGCCTCCCTAACCGAAGAAGGTCCTTTTGAATATTTTGATTTAAATGATAATGATTGGTACGCCCTTCACGTTGCATCATGGCTACACGATTGCGGAAAAATTATCACTCCAGAATATATAAACGATAAAGCAACCAAGCTAGAAACCATACATAATCGCATTCACGAAATTAGAACTAGATATGAGGTTCTACGAAGAGATGCGCATATAAATTATTTAAAAAAGCGCCTTGCTGGAACTGATGATCAAACCAAACTTTTAGCAGAACTAAATAGAGCAATCAAAAATTTAGAAGCTGAGTTTGCAATTATAGCTAAAGCTAATGTTGGAGATGAAAGACTTTCCGAAGAAGATATAGATTTACTAGATCGAATAGGGAAAAGAACTTTTACCAGAAACTTTGACCGCACTCTTGGCTTATCATGGGAAGAAAAATCTCGCCTCGATAATATTGAAGAACTCCAAAAAATGGGCAAAGAATATGTGTTAGAAAATAGGAATGAGCATATTTTTGGAGGATTTAATAGAGGAGAATTATATAACCTCTCAATTCCTGCTGGCACGCTCACAGAAGAAGAACACAAAAAAGTTAAAGAGCATGTTAATTACACTATTGAAATGCTTGGAAACCTTCATTTGCCCAAAAGCCTAGCAAATGTACCTGAATATGCTGGACTACACCACGAAAGAATGGACGGCTCTGGTTACCCGTATGGGGTTAAGGGAGTGGAGATGTCTATCCCTGCTAAAATAATGATGATGGCAGATATTTTTGAGGCTATCACTGCCAGCGATCGCCCTTATAAAAAACCTAAAAAACTCTCAGAAGCCCTAGACATATTGTATAAAATGACAATGGAGGGTCTTGTTGATGAAGATATTTTCTATTTGTTTATAGAAAAAGAGATATACCAACAATATGCTGATCATTACCTAAAACCAGAGCAAATAGATAAGGTAATTAAAGATAAATATATGCTGGCAAAAAATATAGATAAAGCTCTTAAATCATAAGACTTATATATTAATGTCGCTAAATTATTGAGAAAACATACATTATTCATAATTTAAGCAAAACCAAGAAGCCAACGAGTTTTTACTTTGCCTCGCCACCAATCAGAAACACTTTATATATCAAGAACTTAGGCGATAACACAGATAGCCTATATACCCAAAAATGCCCGAGAATAATTGAAGTAATCACAGCCAAAAGACACAACAAAGCCTAAAAAAGTATTATCTTTGCTTTCTTAATACATATATCTCAGCCAAACAGGCATCATAAGGATAGCTTGTTGCGTCTTTTGCAACCCCTGCTACATATGATATATATTTATCATTGGCGGAAAAAACCATCAAAGAACAATTTACGCCATAATAACCCAATATAGATGTGTCTTTTTCTTTCCGCACCAAATCTGGCTTACCCATCAATCCCTCAAAAGAAGAAACATAGACACCATTCAAAATATTGGCGCTTTTATAGAAAGCAAGCTCGTCAGTTTTTTGTAAATTTGGTGAAATTTTATGGGTTAAAACATAGCTTTTCTCTTCCGCACTCATAATTAGAGGCTTGCTAGCAAAAGATGCGCAACCACTTAAAAGAAGCAACAAAAGCAATATTTTTTTCATAAAAATTTCCAAATCAACTTACAAAACAGGAATCTATACTCTAATATCAAATCTATTAAAAAGCATTTAACGCAAAAAAAACACATTGATGTTAAATTATTGTAAATATTAAAAGCTTATGCTTGAGTGTTAAAAAGTTTTGTTTATACTCCACCTTTGGAGAATAGATTTTTAGGGATTAATAAATGACAGATACTGTTACCACCTATGATGTTGTAGCTATAGGAAATGCTATAGTTGACGTGTTAGCTAAAGTAAGCGATGACTTCATCGAAGAAAATGGACTTAAAAAAGGTTCAATGGCTTTAATGGATGCAGCCAAAGCTGGTGAAATTTACGAACTAATCGATCCTGAAAGAGAATGCTCAGGCGGTTCTGCCGCTAATACAGTTGCAGCTCTAGCTTCATTTGGCGCAACTCCTGCCTTTATCGGTAAAGTTCATGATGATATGCTAGGCAATGTATTCCGCAGAGACATCGGTTCTGCTGGTGTAGAATTCTTTTGCACACCATTAAACCAAGGCCCAAGCACAGCTCGTTGTATCGTTTTGGTATCTCCAGATGCTCAACGCACAATGAACACATATCTTGGTGCTAGCGTATGCTTAACTCCTGACGATATTTTAGAAGAAATCGTAACATCTGGTAAGATTTTATACATTGAAGGTTACCTATGGGACGAAGAAAATGCTAAGCAAGCATTATTAAAAGCCTGCACATTGGCTAAAAAAGCCGGAAGAGAAGTTGCTTTTTCTTTATCGGATTCTTTCTGTGTAGAGCGTCATAGAGAAGATTTTAAACAACTTATCGCAGATTATGTTGATATTATCTTCGCAAATGAATCTGAGCTTAAGTCATTGTATCAAACCGAAGATTTCTACGATGCAGTCAAATTAATTCGCAAAGATTGCAAAATTTCTGCAATTACTCGTGAAGCTAAAGGTTCTGTTGTTGCATCTGGCAAAATTACAGTATATGTTGACGCTGAAGAAGTTGAGGATTTGGTCGACACAACTGGCGCTGGTGACCTTTATGCCGCAGGATTCCTTTATGGATACACCCAAGGCAAGGATTTAGGAACATGTGCTCGCATTGGCGGTATAGCTGCTGCTGAGATTATCACCCACTATGGTGCAAGACCTGAAGTTTCTTTGCGCGGACTAATTCGCTCTAAGCTCAAAGAAGAATAATCCCGCCGCAATCATTATAAATGAGACGGCGCCCTGTATGCTTTTAGGCGCCGTTTTTATTTGGATAAACATATTTAGAAAAGATAAAAAAATGGAAATAAGAAATATAGCAATCATCGCTCACGTTGACCATGGCAAAACTACATTAGTAGATTCAATGTTTCGCCAAAGCGGTGTTTTTAGAGACAACCAAAAAGTTACCGAGCGATCAATGGACTCAAATGACCTTGAACGTGAAAGAGGTATTACAATCCTTTCTAAATGTACATCTGTTGAGTGGAACAACATAAGAATTAATATCGTAGACACCCCAGGTCACGCTGACTTTGGTGGTGAAGTTGAACGTATTTTGAGTATGGTTGACGGTGTTGTGTTGCTAGTTGACTCATCAGAAGGACCTATGCCTCAAACTAAATTTGTTCTTGGCAAAGCTCTAAAGCTTGGTCTTCGCCCTATGGTAGTTATCAATAAAGCTGACAAACCAGATGCTAGATCAGAAGAAGTTCTTAATGAAGTGTTTGACTTGTTCGACCTAATGGGCGCAACACCAGAACAGCTAGATTTCCCTGTTTTATATGCATCAGGTCGTGATGGTTGGGCAGTAGAAGACTTAGATAATGACGAAAGAGAAAGCCTAGAACCATTGTTTAAGCTTGTTGTTAAACATGTTCCAACACCTGATTGTGAACCAGAAGCTCCTTTTGCAATGCTTGCTACAACTATTGAAGCAAACCCTTTCTTAGGCAGGCTTTTAACTGGTCGTATCCAAAGCGGAATACTAAAAATAAATCAAGTTGTTAAAGCGCTTGACCGCAACGGTAAAGAAATTGAAAGAGCTCGTATTTCTAAAATTTTGGCATTTAGAGGCTTAGAGCGCGTATCTTTAACCGAAGCCGTAGCTGGTGACATTGTGGCGATTGCAGGTATTTCTAAAGCAACCGTTGCGGATACAATTTGTGCTTTTGAGGTTTCTGAACCATTCCACGCACAACCTATTGATCCTCCAACATTGTCTATGACATTCTCTGTAAACAATTCCCCATTAGCAGGTAAAGATGGTGATAAGCTCACATCTCGTGTTATTAGAGCCCGCTTAATGAAAGAAGCCGAAGGTAACGTTGCATTGCGCGTTGAAGACACCGAAATAGGTGATGCTTTTATCGTATCTGGTCGTGGTGAGTTGCAACTAGGCGTTCTTATTGAAACATTACGCCGTGAAGGTTTTGAACTATCAATCTCTCGTCCTCGCGTTATTTATAAAAAAGATGAAGCAACTGGCGAAAGACTAGAGCCTATTGAAGAAGTTGTTGTTGACGTTGATGATGATTATTCAGGTGTTGTAGTTGAGAAAATGGGTTTACGCAAAGCAGAAATGACCGACATGGTTCCTTCTGGTGGTGGTAAAACTCGTATTACATTCTTAGCTCCATCACGTGGTTTGATTGGTTATTACTCAATCTTTATGACAGACACCAGAGGTACAGGTATTATGAACCGTCTCTTCCACTCATATGAACCTCACAAAGGCCCTATTGGCGGTAGAAGCACAGGCGTGCTAATATCAAATGAATCTGGCACTGCAAATGCTTACGCTATGTGGAAGCTTGAAGATCGTGGTGCTATGTTAATCCCTAATGGTATTGAAATTTATGCTGGTATGATTATCGGTGAACATAACAAAGGTAATGATTTAGAGGTTAACCCAACTAAAGCTAAACAGCTAACTAATATGCGTGCATCTGGTAAAGATGAAGCTATCAGCTTAACTCCTCATAAGCGCTTAAGCTTAGAAGATGCATTAGCTTATATCGCTGAAGATGAACTGGTTGAAGTAACACCTAAGAATATACGTTTACGTAAGTATTACCTAGATTCAAACGAAAGAAAGAGAGCAAAAAAGGTCTCTGAATAGGATAGAAATGCAAAACTGGAAAAACTCACTAAAAGTATATTCTGACAAGAGAATTATCACTATTTTGTTGTTGGGTTTTTCCAGTGGTTTGCCACTACTCCTAATCGCTAGCACCTTATCATTATGGCTTGATGAGGTTGGTGTTGGCTTAAGTGCAATTGGAATGTTTGCGCTTGTTAAAGGGCCGTATAGCTTTAAGTTCCTAATTTCTCCTATTATTGATAGAATAAGCCTACCTATTTTCTGCTCCATTTTAGGCAGAAGACGTGGTTGGATATTTTTCACCCAGATTATGCTGATGCTATTCATTATAGCTATGGCCTTTTCTAACCCTGCACAAACCCCTCAAATCACTGCTATCTGCGCTGTAATGGTAGCCTTTTTCTCTGCATCTCAGGATATAGCTATAGATGCTTATAGAATTGAACTATTACGCAAAGATGAGCAAGGAGCAGGCGCAGGAGCTGTTGTTTTAGGCTATCGCCTTGGAATGCTGGCCGCTGGTGCAGGTGCCCTGTTTATGGCAGAAACAATTTCATGGGATAAAGTATATCTGTTCATGGCGTCTTTAGTATCTGTTGGCATGATAGCTGTTATGTTTAGCCGTAGAATTGGCGCTGATAAATCTACTAAAGAATTATATTCCCCAGAAGATTATGAGCTGATTAATAAAATGTTTCCTAAAGACGATGAACGTATGAAAAGGCTTTATGCTTTTATTTATAAAGCCGTTATATGTCCGTTTAAGGATTTTATGAAAAACCCTGGCTGGATATTCATTTTGCTTTTTATTATGCTTTATAAGCTTAGTGATGCCTATATGGGTCCTATGGTTATGCCATTTTATAAAGACATGGGTTTCTCAAAATTTGAAATTGCCTATGTTGGCAAAGTATATGGAATGGCCGCAACCATTGTTGGAGGCATCATCGGTGGAGCAATGGTTATGCGCTATGGCATAATGC
>QKFK01000019.1 GCA_003252195.1 Rhodospirillales bacterium | reverse complement strand
ATGGAAAGAAAAGAGATTGTATTGGCTTCGGCTTCTCCTCGCAGGCTGAGTTTGTTAGAGCAGATTAAAGTTTACCCTGATATTGTTGATCCATCAGATATTGATGAAAGCATCTTAAAAGATGAGCCAGCTACGTCTTATGCTAGACGTATGGCAGTACAAAAAGCTGAATTAGCAGAAAAAAAACACAGCGGAAAATTGATTGTAGCTGCTGATACAGTAGTTGCGTGTGGCAGAAGAATACTCGGTAAGCCAGAAAATGAAATAGAGGCTCGTAAATTTTTAGAGCTATTATCGGGGCGTTCACATAGAGTTTTGGGCGGTGTGTGCGTTGTAGATAAAGATGGTAAGAAAACTATGCGCGTTGTAACAACCAAGGTATCTTTTAAGCATTTGTCACATGAGGATATAAATAATTATATTTTATCTAAAGAGTGGGAAGGTAAAGCAGGTGGATATGCTATTCAAGGGATTGCAGGGGCTTTTGTGAAAAAAATTATTGGCTCTTATTCTAATGTGGTCGGATTGCCTTTGTTTGAAATTAATGCCTTGTTACAAGGAGCAGGTATACGTCCTCAAATATAGGTGTTTGCATGTTAAATCTAGATCAAATTATAATTAGCACAAATTGTTGGGAGAGCGTGGTTGCTGGTTTTGCTGGTGACAGGTTAGCTTTGTTTGAGGTTAATTATAAATATGGATTTAGTGAAGATTCAATCTATGTTGGGAGGATTTCTAAAACATATAATACTCCAGACGGAGAAAAAGCATATTTTGTAGATTTAGGCTGTAATAATCAAGGTTTTTGGAAAAACCGAAGAGATATGCGTGTTATAACCTCAAGTGGTCTAACGGATAAAATATTTGAGGGGCAAAAGGCTTTGTTCCAAGTTTCTTCAGTGCCGCAAGATGATAAAAATGTAGTGTTAGATAGTGAGGTTAAGCTAGCAGGAAATTTTTTGATTTTTATTCCATGGGGAAGCAAATTAAAAATATCCTCATTATTGTCAAAAGATGATGCAGACTATTTGTCAAATTCTATGGTGAATTTGCTAGATGATGATTGCGGTTGGATAGTTAGGTCAGAGGCAAAAAAAGCAAGGCTTGATGAGATTGTATCTGAGGCTAATAAATTAAAACAAATCTGGAAAAATATAGAAGATGAGTTTGCGTCATTAGAAAAACTCGGCGAGATATATAAAAAGCCAATTTCTATTGCTGAAATGTCTAATAAAGAGACTTCTCTAAAATCTATTATAACGGATGATAGTGATATATTTGTATCTCTTAAAAAAACTTACAAGGGAAGTGCTGTAATAGATAAGATGGAAACATCTAAAATATGGTCTGAATATGAAATTGATGCCAATATTGAAGATATGTTGTCTGATGAAATATCTCTTGTTGGTGGTGGTAGAGTGAGTATAGAGCACACAAGAGCTTTTACCGCGATCGATGTTGATAGCGCAGGGGCGTTAGATATAAAAAATATAAACAGGAATGCCGCTATAGAGATTGCCCGTCAGATAAAGCTTCGTAATATTTGTGGAAAGATAATGGTCGATTTTGCTGGCTCTGGAATTGTGGCCGCTAGTGATGAACTTGTTAAGATTATGCAAAACGACTTACCAAAAAAGCAGGTGCTAGGGTTTTCTAAAGCTGGCAATTTAGAAATTGTAATTCCTCGAAGAGGGAGCGAAATTAAAAACTTGTTTAGAGTTAATAACTTCCAGTTTGTTGTTGGAAACAAGATTCGTAAAATGTTGGTTGAGGCAAAGGCATCAAAGAACCCAATTCAAGAAATCGTTTTGAATAAAGATGAATTTGAGTGGTTGCAAAATAATAAGATTGATATAAAGTCCGATATTATGAAGAAACATGGACTTAATGTTGAACTAAAAATCATCGAGGAATAGAGATTTGACTGAAGATAATATTATAAATATGCCAATTAAAGATTCTAAATGTCCAATTTGTTCAAAACCAGCGGTTCATAAATATAAACCATTTTGTTCAAAAAGATGTGCGGATGTGGATTTAGGTAAATGGTTCTCTGAAAGCTATAGTTTGCCAGAAGATGAAACTGATGTAGATGACTATAGTTCTGTAGAAGAATAAAACATACTTGCGGTTATAATGATCTTAAATAAAAAAGACTGCAATTTTAGTTAATTGTCTTATTTATAGCTCAACTTTAACAACAACTTTTTTTACTGTTCCTTTAGTTCCGTTGCTAATGCATGGCATGTGAGCATCTTCAGGTGTAAATATAACGAAATATCCCTCAGGAACGCTTAGTATAGAGCCGTTGGCAGTACCTTTTATAAAATCATTTTCTACATCAAAATCGCAATTAGGGGTGAATTGACTTAAATTTGCCCAGCCCATTAATTCACTACCTTTTAGCATGAATTGTATGTCGGTATATTTTCTGTGAGCTTCGTATTTGCCATCGTTTATATTTTTAGGTTCATATTCTTGAACTAGCGCATATACTTTATCGCCATCAATGTCATAGCGCTTTGTTTCTATTAAGTCAGGGTTAATATCTGCAATAGCAATCAGCCCTTTTTTGAGGTTTGGGTTTATTGAATAATAAAGATGAGCATTCTCAATTTTATCTATAATCATATTGCTATTCCTTTGGTTTGCGCTAAATTAAAAAAAATTCTAACAAAGAACTAAAAAAAATCAAATTATATATAGACAAGATAAAAAAATTGCTTTATATAACAATCCACAAGCTTTTATGGCTTGGTAAAAGTGCCCAGATAGCTCAGTTGGTAGAGCAGAGGATTGAAAATCCTCGTGTCGGTGGTTCGATCCCGCCTCTGGGCACCATTTTATTTTAAATGAATTCCAGCGTCTATATATAATTTTTGTCAGCAATCTATACATAAGATAGATTGCTTTTTTTTTATGTTTGTAGGATTATGTTATTGCGTTTGAGCTTATTGTTGGGGAATAGCTAAAAAAATACGCTTGTGTACCTTACAATAACCAAAATATGTATTATATTCTTTTTAATAAGAACAAAAATAATTTGTAAGGTAATGTTATGAAAATTAAAATATCTTCTGTAGTTGCAATTAAGGCTTGTTTTATAGCTAGTTTTGTATCTGGAATAGCTCCGTTTTTACTTCCTGCACACAATGCTGTCGAAATAACTATTAGTGCTTTGTTTGCTCTAATTGGTGTTTTCTATGCTTGTGCTCTAGAAAAAGAAGTTAAAGAAGCTGTCAAAGTTTGTGTGGCTATAGATAAAGGCGATTTTGAAGCGAGAATTGTTTTAAGTAAGGCAAACGGTGTTATGAAAGAGTTGCACCGTGCTATTAATCGTATGATTGATAGAAACGATGCTTTTGTCAGAGAATCAAGAGCTTGTTTGCAATATGTTGCTGAGAATAAATATTTTAGAAAAGTTTTGACAAATGGTATGAGTGGTTCTTTTAAGAATGGTGCAGTTACCATTAATAATGCAACTGAAGCAATGGATACTAAAATATCATTGTTTAAGAAAGTTGCTGATAATTTTGAAAGCAAAATTAACGCTGTGGTTGAAATGGTGTCTGCTGCTGCTACTGAGTTGCAAGCATCATCAAAATCTATGGAAGATACCGCTAGTAATACAAGTGATTTGGCTGTTAATGTTGCTTCAGCTGCGGAAGAGGCTGCCACAAATGTGCAAACAGTTGCTTCTGCTGCAGAAGAATTGTCTAGCTCAATATCAAATATTAAGTTCCAAGTATCTAATTCTGCCTCAGAGACAGATAAAGCAATGGTACAGATGAACGATACTAACAAGCAGATTGGTGGTCTTGTAAATTCTATTAATAAGATTAGTGAAGTTATGGACTTTATTAATGATATTGCTTCCCAAACAAATCTGTTGGCTCTTAACGCAACAATTGAGGCCGCTAGAGCGGGGGCTGCGGGTAAGGGCTTTGCTGTAGTTGCTAATGAGGTTAAGAATTTATCTCAGCAAACATCTAAAGCTACCGAAGATATTACTAAACTTGTTAGCGAAATTCAAAGCGCTACAAACCTTTCTGTTTCTTCTATTGAGCTAATTACAAACTCTATGTCTTCTGTTCACGATGCAACAAAAGGTGTTGAAGGTTCTGTTGAAGAACAGGCAGCTGCTACAGAAGAAATTTCTCACAGTGTTCAGCAAGCATCAATCGGCACAAGTGAGGTTACCAACAATATTGGAATGGTTATGAAAGCCTCTGTCGAGACTAAGGAAATTGCTCAAGAGGTGTTGGCTGCTGCTGGGGAACTATCGTTGCAGGCAGAGACACTTAAGGGTGAGGTTGATAAGTTTATTGTAGAAATGAAAAAAGCGGTCTAGGAGAAGAATAATGGCAAAAGAACTTAATTTAACTGGAGTTGAACGCTTTTTTGATAAAAACGATATCATTGTTAGTAAGACAGATCTTAAAGGTGTTATGACTTATACGAATGATGTTTTCTTGGATATATCTGGATATACAGAGGCTGAAATGATTGGTAAGCCTCACTCAGTGATTCGTAATCCTTTAATGCCTCGTTGTGTGTTTAAACTATTGTGGGAACGAATCCAAAGTGGTAAAGAGGTTTTTGCATATGTTATGAATAGATGCAAAAATGGAGATCATTATTGGGTGCTAGCCCACGTTACACCAAGCTTTGATGGTAATGGTAAAATAGTTGGTTATCACTCAAATCGTAGAGTCCCAAGTCGTGATGTATTAGATCAGGTTATTATTCCTTTGTATAAAAAACTTTTAGAAGAAGAAAAAAGATATGGCTCTAAGAAAGATGCCACGGAAGGAACCTATAAAACATTGATGGATATAGTTAAAAGTAAGGGTATGGAATATGATGAATATATTTTTGCCCTACAAAATAAGATTTTTTAATAAATAAATCCTATTTTTAACTATTGGTAAAATAACTAGATATTAAACTGACGAGAGCATGGAGTGATTCTGTGCTCTTGTTTGTATGCTCGTGTTTAGGTTTTATATGAAACTGTTTTATCATCACCCTGTTGTTCCATTTTGCAGAAAAATACGCTTTATGCTATTTGAATGCGGAGAGGATATTAGTAGCATAGAGGTTGCTCCATGGGTGAGGGATAAAGAGGTGCTAAAACTAAATCCATCTGGTGAATTGCCTGTCTTAGTTCTTGAAAATAACAAGGCAATTTGTGGGCATTATGCTATCACAGAATATTTAAAAGATGTTTTGCCTTCAATGGCTCTAATGGGAAAAACACCAGAAGAAGGCGCTGAGATAAGGCGCTTGTGTTCTTGGTTTGATAATAAATTTTATAAAGAAGTTTATTTAAACTTAGTGGGTGAAAAACTTTATAAGCGTGTGGCATCGCTCGGCTCTCCAGATACTAGGCTGTTAAAGATTGGAAGAGAAAATATATTAATACATATGGCCTATATTAATTGGCTTATGGAAAGAAGAAAATGGATAGGTGGTAATTCTCTTTCTGTGGCAGATTTTTCTGCAGCTGCTTATTTGTCTCTAACTGATTATATTGCAGAAGTGCCGTGGGAGGCTTATCCTGAAGCAAAAAATTGGTATGCAAAAATTAAATCTAGACCATCATTTAAAAAGATATTGGCTGAAAAGATATCTGATATAGATCCTCCTGATTATTACAAAGACCCAGATTTTTAAAATAATTTACGTGCTTTGTTTGTCATGTTTGTTAACTCTTTTTTTGAATTTTAAAGATTATACTTAAAAATAATTTTTTATTTTTATGAGAAAAAGATGCGCTATCTTTCTGTATCAATTTTATTTGCTTTGTTAGTAACAGGCTGTTCTGCTGTTAGCGGACCAACTGTATATAACTGGAGGGCAGAAAATGTTGGTATGGAGCAGTTTATTTATGACCATAAAAAATGTATAGAAGCAGCAGATGTTATTCCTGATTGGCCTGATTGGCTAACTATAGGAGATACTAGAAAACTAAATACAAGAGCTGATTGGGCTGGTCGAGGCGTTTGGGCTAGCTATGTTCCATATGATGGAGCAGAGCCAGTTTTGGTTAACTCTAACCAAAAAGATTTTGCAACTTCTACAACAGCTTATTCTAGTTGTATGAGAATTAGAGGGTATAGAACTCGTCACCTAAATCGTCATGAAGCTAGTCACGTGCTCAGAAGCTTGATTTAATATATAGCTCTGTTCGATATATTTATATTTTTAAGTTCAAATATTTTGAAAATATGTAATTAAGGCGCAAAAAAAAAGCTGCCTTAAAGACAGCTTTTTTATCAAAATTGAGAGCTAGAATAATCCTTCTACTTCCCCATTTTTGTTTATAAAGATATTTTCTGCAGAAGGTTTTTTAGATAGCCCTGGCATTGTCATAATATCTCCGCATATAACTACTACAAAACCAGCCCCGTTTGATAATCTAACTTCTCTAATTGGCAAGATATGCCCTTCTGGTGCTCCTTTAAGTGAAGGGTCAGCAGAAAAACTGTATTGAGTTTTTGCAATGCATATTGGTAAATTGCCAAATCCATTTTTTTGTAAATCATCTAATGTGTTTAATGCTGTGGCATCAATAGAAATATCCTTAGCTCTATAAATTTCTTTGGCGACTGTTTTAATCTTATCAATTAAAGGTAACTTGTCTTCATAAATAGGTTTGAAATTAGCTTCACCTTTTTCTATTACTCTAACTACTGCCTCAGCTAATGTTTTTGTGCCAGCGCTACCATCTGCCCAGTGGTTGCAAGATATTGCTTCAATGCCTAATGATGCGCAGAAGCCTTTAATTGAGTTAATCTCATTTGCAGTGTCTTGAGAAAATTGGTTTACTGCAACAATAACTGGCAAATTGTATTTTTTAATATTTTGAATATGTCTTTCAAGGTTGCTTAAGCCTTTTTTTAGAGCCTCAACATCTTCTTTATCAAGCTTGTCTTTAGGTAACCCTCCATGCATTTTAAGAGCTCTAATTGTTGCAACAAGAACTACAGCATTAGGTTTTAAGCTTGCTTTTCTGCATTTGATATCAAAAAACTTTTCTGCGCCTAAATCTGCGCCAAACCCAGCTTCTGTTACGACATAATCAGCCATTTTAAGAGCTGTTTTGGTTGCGATAACCGAGTTGCAACCATGTGCAATATTTGCAAATGGTCCACCATGAATAATAGCAGGGTTGTTTTCTAAAGTTTGAACCAAATTTGGCATTAAGGCATCTTTTAGCAATACGCTTAAAGCTCCTTCAGCTTTTAGGTCTTTGGCATATACAGGTTCTTTTTTTCTATTATAACCTATAATGATGCCTCCAATTCTTTTGGTTAAATCTTCTAAGTTTTCAGATAAACAGAAAATAGCCATAATCTCTGAGGCTACTGTAATGTTAAAGCCGTCTTGGCGTGGAAAACCGTTTGATGCACCACCAAGAGACACGTTGATCTCTCTTAAGGCGCGGTCGTTCATATCAACGGCACGTTTCCATGTTATGCGTCTAACGTCAATGTCAAGCTCATTGCCCCAATAAATGTGGTTATCAATCATTGCCGCCAAAAGATTGTTGGCAGCACCAATTGCGTGCAAGTCACCCGTAAAATGGAGGTTGATATTCTCCATCGGAACTATTTGAGCGTAACCACCACCAGCAGCGCCTCCTTTTATTCCAAACACAGGTCCTAAGCTTGGTTCTCTAAGGCAGGTGATAGCTTTTTTGCCAATCAAATTTAAAGCATCACCTAATCCAACAGATGTTGTGGTTTTGCCTTCTCCTGCGGGAGTTGGGTTGATTGCGGTTACAAGAATTAGTTTGCCATCAGGATTGTTTTTTAAGGATTCTATATGATTAAAATCTATCTTGGCTATATATTTGCCATAATTGTTCAGACATTCTTTAGGGATATCTATTTTTTGAGCTATTTGCTCAATAGGTAACATTTTAGCTTCTCTTGCTATTTCAATATCTGTTTTAACTTTTTTCAATGTAATCCCCTTTGGTATTATTTTAATATTTTCCACATTTTAGCAAAGAGATAATATTATTGATAGAGCAATTTTAGATATTAATGTATAATCTCACTGAGTTTTTTTAAGGCATGTAGCAGAAATGGCAGAAGAAGAAAAAAACGATAAAATAATTAAGCCTAAACCAGAGGGAGAAGGAGATGCTTCAGGCTCAGGTTCGGGTTTGTTTGTGCCTCATGGCAAACGTTTGATTAAAAAGAAGATTAAGAAGATGGTGAAGATGCCAGCCAGAAAAATGGCTTCACCAGTTGCTAGTGCTGTGGCTAGTGCTGTTAAAAGTGTGACTGTTAGAAAAGTTCCTGCAAAGCCTGTCGATTTATCTCAAGTTGGTAAAAACCAGCCTAAGGTGAATAATGAATTTAGGCCAGATGTTAAAAAAATCACCGAAGAAGTTATTGAAAAAGATGAAGGTAGCTATATTCACAATGAAGTAGCCTTGATGGTTGTGAGAGCTATTAAGAATGGTGAAAAGAACTTTGCGGGGCGGGACTTTACTGGCCAAAATTTTAGAGAGGCTGATTTACGTAAAGCTGATTTTAAAGATACTATCTTTACAGGGGCGGATTTGCGTAAAGCTACATTGGGTGAAGCTAGCTTTAATAACGTAAGCTTTAAAGATGCTGACTTGCGTGGGGTTGACCTCCGCAATGCAAATTTGACAGGCGTTGATTTGAGCGGAGCCGACTTGCGTGGTGCAAACTTGCAAGGCGCCAACTTAAAAGGCGTAAAATTAAAAGGCGCAATGATAGAAGGCGCCAATTTTACTAACACGACGCTTGATGATGATGCAAAAGACGAGTTGCAGCGTCTTTTAGAAAGTATGGAAGAGGTTGATTTAACAAAATTTGACCTTAAGAAGATAGATTTAAGCAAGCTTGATTTACGTAAATATGATTTAACAGGAGTTGATTTTACAGGTATTGATTTGCGCGGAGTAAATTTGGTCGGGGTTAACCTAAGTGGTGCTAAAATTGATACTTCATATATGAGCAAAGATAGCGCCGATCACTTGATGGTTCAGATGAACAAACAAGCCAAAAGAATGATACGCGAAGAAAATGCTACGGTTGCTGCTGAAGAAAGAGCCATTCAATCAGAGCTTGATGAGATTGACATGCTAAAAGAACAGCAAGATTTTATGAATATGAAATCAATGACTCCAGAACACAATGTAAGCCTTGATCCGCAACAAAAAGACAATAGTCAAATGCCAGCGATGCCACAAAAAGGTGCGGAATTATCATCGACACAAAGAGATTTGCAGTTCTTAAAAGATATCCGTAAAAAAGAGGTGGAGATACAAGAAGAGCTTCCTAAAAACATTCCTGGTTTAGATAGGAAAACCCCTCTTACTAAAGTTGTGGACAGACCAATAGCTAAGGTGGCAGATGCTGATTATGTTGCTAAAGAAACAGATTTTCCTAAGCTGTTTGCAGAAACAAAGTTTTTTGAACCTAGGGAAGATGGCAAGCTTCCTCCTCGAGAAAAGAAAGCTCCAGAACAGCCTGCTGTACAGCATAAACAAGAGGCTGAAGAAGTTGGTAACAGAGTGCAAAATGTTGCAGATAAAGAAAATGTTTCTAGAAGTACAATTACAGAAAAGCCCCATAATGTATCTGTAAATGAGGCGGAACAGTCGAGAGGAACTGTTGATAAAGCTCCAAGAGAAGATAATTCTCAGCAAGCAGAAGCTCCAGCGTTGCGTAAGATATCGTCGTCTAAGCCGAATGTGAATGTAAACGTTAATACGAATAATAGGAAATAGTGGCATGG
>QKFK01000007.1 GCA_003252195.1 Rhodospirillales bacterium | reverse complement strand
GCAACCAACACACAATCGGTTGGTGTTCCATCTACTGAGAATTTTTTATCCCCTAGTTTGGCAACTTTTAGCGGACGCGTACATGTAAAAGCATGTGCAAAACCGCTTTTCTCACAATCTGGGGCGATTACCCACACATCATCACTGATGTTGCAGGCAATCTCCTCCAAAATCTTTATACCTTCAGCATCAATACCATCATCGTTACTGATAAGAATTCTAGCTTTATTAAGTGGCTTATTAAGCTTAATCATTAGGCTTAATAACCTCTATTCCACCCATATAAGGGCGAAGAGCCAATGGCACGATAACAGACCCATCTGCTTGCTGATAATTCTCTAACACAGCAACCAATGTTCTACCAACGGCTAAACCTGAACCATTTAACGTATGCACAAATTTTGTGCCTTTTTCACCCTTTGGTCTAAATCTAGCATTCATACGACGAGCTTGGAAATCACCACAGTTTGAACAGCTTGAGATTTCTCTATATTTGTTCTGACCAGGGAGCCAAACTTCAATATCATAAGTTTTAACAGCGCCGAAACCAATATCACCATTACAAAGAGAAATAACTCTGTATGGCAAACCAAGCTTTTGTAGAATTTTTTCAGCACAACCTGTCTTGCGCTCTAACTCTTCAAATGATTTATCTGGGTGCACAACACTCACAAGCTCAACTTTTTCAAATTGATGTTGTCTGATAATACCTTTGGTATCTTTACCAGCTGCACCAGCCTCTGAGCGGAAGCAAAGTGTAAAGCCTGCCATACGAAGTGGCAAATCTTTCTCGTCCATGATTGTATCACCAACCATGTTAGTAAGCGGAACCTCAGCTGTTGGAATGAGCCAGTGACCTTGTTCTGTGCGGAACAAATCTTCTGCAAACTTTGGCAATTGACCTGTACCATATAAAGCGTTTGAATGAACCAACACAGGCACATTCATCTCTGTATAGCCACCTTCCATTGTGTGGGTATCAAGCATCAATTGAGCAATCGCTCTTTCTAATCTAGCAACAGCGCCTTTTAATACCACAAATCTAGCACCAGATAATTTTGCAGCATTCTCAAAATCAATCAAACCAAGTTTAGTTCCAATTTCATCATGCTCTAATGGCTTAAAGTCAAATTGTTTTGGCTCACCAAAACGTCTTACTTCAACATTATCTTCTTCGCTTGTTCCCTCTGGGACTTCATCTGATAAAATATTCGGCAAAGTACAAAGCACGTTTTTAAGCTCTTCACCAAGAGTTTTGGCTTCTTCTTCTTTTACTGCCATTTGTTCTTTGATTTTTGCAACTTCTGCAATAATTGCGTCTGCATCGCCACCTTCTCTTTTAACCACTGAGATTTTTTGGGACAGTTCATTTCTCTGGGTTTGCAATTCTTGGGTGGCTGTTTGGGCTGCTCTAACTTTAACGTCCATTTCCATAATTTTTTCTGACATAGGAGCAATTTTTCTTCTTGCCATTGCCTTGTCAAATTCTGCCGGATTTTCTCTTATCCATTTAATATCATGCATTTCATCACCTAAATTTTTATAATTTTAAACTGTCCAATCTCTTAAAAAAAGAGAGCCTTTTATTTTTACTGCCTTTCTCTTCTTTTTTCAACCATCGAAGAGGCAAAAAGAGAAACTTCATATAAAAGTAATAATGGGAGCGCCAAACCGATTTGGCTTATAACATCTGGAGGAGTGGCAAATGCAGATATTACAAATATAGTAACAACCGCATAACGCCTTGTTTTAACCAATGTAGCAACACTAATTAACCCTGCCCAAACAAGCAGAATTATAACAAGTGGCATTTGGAAGCAAACACCAAAGCCTATTATCAAATTTATAATTAAAGACAAATAATCTGCGACTCTTGCCTCTAATTGCACAGGCATAACCATATCAGCAGAACTTGCTTGAAAACCCAATAAAAATTTCCATGCTAGCGGAATAATTCCAAAATAAACTAAAGATGCCCCCAACATAAACAGAATTGGAGATGCTAACAAAAATGGAAAGAAAGCCTTTCTCTCATCTTTATATAGCCCAGGAGCAACAAATGCCCAAAGATTATATATAAACACTGGCACAGAGATAATAATAGCCCCAAAGAAACCTGCTTTAAGATGAGTAAAGAAACCTTCGGTTAAATCTGTATAAATCATACGATTGGTTGAGCCACCAACTTGGCTCATAATATCGGCTAAAGGTGCCATTAAAAAATTTATAATGCTTCCAGCAAAATTATAGCAAACTAAAAAACCGACCAATAGGCTAACAAAGCAATATAACAATCGCCTGCGTAATTCTGCAACATGCTCAATCAAGCTCATTTCAGCATTATCATTATTTGTCTTATTTGTTTGACTTGGCTGTTCTTGCTCGTGGCTTTGTTGCTGTTTTTTTTGTTGTTTTGCGTTTTTTAGCAGAGCTTTTTTTGGGCTTTGAGTTTTTTTCGTCATCTTTACCATAAATTTCATTAACTATCGGATGCTGAGAAGCTAAATCATTCTTAAACTCTTCATCTATTGGTATTTGGTCATATTTTTCGACATTATAAATATCGCTATAATTAACTTGTTCGTCTTCGTCTAACCATTCTTCAAACTTATCGGTTATACCCCAAGTTGCTTTACGAATTTTTTGCCATGTTCTGCCAAATTTGCGCATCATCTTAGGAGCATCTTCGGGTTTTACGACCAAAAGAGCAACCAAGGCTGCAACAGCTAGCTCTGCTCCTCCAACATCAAACATCGATTATTCTTCTTTTTCTGTATCTTTGTCTTCTAAAGCTTTATTTCCATCTTTCAGACCTTTTTTGAAAGAACCAATAGCCTTACCCATATCTTCTGCTATTTTAGGTATTTTTCCTGCTCCGAATAACACCACAACAACTAATAAAATAACAATCCATTCCATTGAACCAGACCACATTATACAGATACCTTTCTATTTTTTAAAAACTAACTATTGCCATATTATAATAAGGTTGAGATTTGTTGCATTATAAATTTTACAGCATGTGACAAATATATAGATACAAAATCAAGATTAACCCCAATTTTGCTTCCTATCCATGGCAAAATCATCAATAAAAATAAAATTGGAAGCATGCCATATCTTTCAATTGAGGCATATTTTCTTGCTAGTGGCATTGGCAATAGCCCCATTACTACTTTTGAACCATCAAGTGGTGGAAGTGGTATCAAATTAAACAAAGCCAGCATTAGATTAAAAATCATCATATTAACCAACAACATAGCAAATGTGTCATTAACCTCGGTTTCTGCACCTGATAAAAACACCAGCAATGATAATGAGATTATAAATAACAAGATATTAGTCAGAGGCCCTGCTATTGACACCCATATCATATCTTGTTTGGGCTTTTTTAATGCTGCAAAATTAACTGGTACAGGCTTTGCCCAACCAAACATAAATGGAGCATGTGTAACAAACAAAATTAAAGGCAATATGATAGTGCCTAACAAATCAACATGACGAAATGGATTTAACGATAATCTACCCATGTTTTTTGCGGTGTTATCACCACGTAAATATGCCACATATCCATGAGCTATCTCGTGCAATGTAACTGATAAAATAATTGGCAAAGCCATTAAAGCTATGGCGGTAAGGTTAATATTAGAAATCATATTCGCTCCGTGTTTATCTTAGGCATAATATAGTTACTATATTGCACCAAAGCAAGCTTATGGGTTTAAAACAAAACAAGGCGGGAAAACCCACCTTGCTTCGCAAAATATAACTTATTATTTTTTCTGTGCGCTATAGCATTCAATCTTAACTTTTTTGAGCTCAGTGCAGAAATCGTTTGATTCTGTTCTGGCTTTAAATGCTCCTACACGCAAACGGTAATAAGTATCTTTACCAACTTTAGCTTCCATAATTTCATATGGTTTGTCTGCTAATAATGCTTTGTGTTTAAGCTTTAATGAAGCCCATGTTTTTTCTAAAGCAGCTTTGTTCTTTGATGAACCCATCTGAACTTGCCATGCTCCTTTAGCTATTTCATTTGTAGCAACAGCTGCAACAGGCTCTGCTTTTTTAACCGCTTCAACCACCTTAGGAGCTTCAGCAACTTTTACAGGTGCAGGAGCTGGTTCTACCTTTTTAACAGTTTCAACTACCTTAGGCTCAACCTTAACAGGAGCTGGAGTAGGAGCTTTTTCTACAACTATTTCAGCCTTTGGCTCTTCTGCAACTGGCGTATTATTAGCTTCTGCCAACAATTCTGGTGGGATTTCTGGTTCTTCTGGAGGAGGAAGCACATTTTCAACCACGGCATCATCTTCAACCCCGCCAATACGTGAATATACTGACTTATCACGATTTGGAACATCCATTCCACCTGGTTCAGCAGGCTTAACCTTAACAGGTGAATCTGAGCGCTTAATAACAGGCACTTCTCCACCACCTAAATTTTTATCTAATGATGTTTGATATACTTTATAACCACCAACAGCAGCTATAATCACACCTACAGCTATACCAAAAAGCACGCCTTTAGATTTTTTTTCTTTTACAACTTCTTTAGCCTCTAATTCTTTAAATGGATCTACTGATACCCTTTCTCTGAATTCAGCTAAAAAATCATCGTCTTTTCTCTCAAATTCTTCGCTCATCTCTTACATCTCCTTAACTGGTTCAACTCCAAAAACCTCTAAACCTGAAGCAACAACCCCTGCTATTGCTATAACTAGGGCTAACCTTGCCTTAGTCAACTCCAAATTTGACTCATCTAAAAAGCGGAGCTGAACATCGTCTCTTCCCTTATTCCACAACCCGTGGAACATGGCGGCTAAATCACCCAGATAATACGCAATACGGTGAGGTTCAGAATTTTCTGCTGCACCTTCTATCACTCTAGGCCATTGAGACATAAATTTTATAATAGCCATTTCACTTTCATCACTTAACAAAGCAAAATCAGCTTCTGCCAACTCATTTGCTGACAATTTTTTGTTCAATATTTCTTCACCCTTGCGTAGCACAGAATGGCATCTTGCATGTGCATATTGAACATAAAATACTGGATTATCTTTTGATTGCTCTAAAACTTTGGTTAAGTCAAAATCTAACTGAGCATCATTTTTGCGGGTGAGCATAATAAAACGCATAACGTCTTTGCCCACTGCATCTATCATATCTCTTAAAGTTACAAACTTGCCTGCTCTCTTTGACATCTTTACAGGTGCACCGTTATCTAACAAATTAACCATCTGGCATAATTTAACATCTAACTCTGCTTCGTCATTACTAAATGCCTTTATCGCAGCCTTCATTCTTTTTACATAGCCACCATGATCTGCGCCCCAAACATCTATCATATGCTTATAGCCACGCTTATATTTGTCTTCATGATAAGCAATATCCGATGCAAAATATGTATATGTGCCGTCCGATTTCTTTAAAGCTCTATCAACATCATCGCCAAACTCACTAGCTTTAAATAATGTTTGTGGACGAGGCTCCCAATCATCGGGTAATTTGCCTTTTGGAGGCTCTAAAACACCTTCATAAAGCAAACCCTGCTGACTTAGCTCATCAATAGCTTTTTTCACATCACCACGTTTAATCATCTCATTTTCTGAGAAGAAAACATCAAACTTTATTCCAATTGCGGCTAAGTCTTCTTTTATCATCTCAAGCATTGCACCAACTGCAAAAACTCTTAATGGCAACAAAAATTCGTCTTCTTCTTTACCAAGCCACTTATCACCATCACAAGCTACTAGTTTCTTTGCCGCATCTTTAACATATTCCCCAGGGTATAAACCAGCTGGAATTTCGCCAATATTTTCACCATGAGCTTCGCGATAACGCATATGAAGAGAGCGCGCCAAAACATCAATTTGTGAACCTGCATCATTTACATAATATTCTCTGGTTACATCAAAACCAGCTTTTTGCATTAATGAAGCTAAAGCATCACCAAAAATCGCCCCCCTACTGTGCCCAATATGCATTGGTCCAGTTGGGTTTGCCGATACATATTCAATATTTATCTTTTTGCCATTACCTAAATCTGAGCTACCGTAACTAGTTCCGCTTAACAAGATATCTTTTAGCTGAGCTTCCCAAAAGCTTGCCTTCAGGCGCAAATTAACAAACCCAGGCCCTGCAATATCTACCTTCTCAATGTAATCTATAGTCTCAAGCTTTTCAGATAATAACATTGCAATATCACGTGGTTTTGCACCTGCTTGTTTGCACAATACCATTGCAGCATTTGTCGCCACGTCTCCATGGCTTGCATCTCTTGGAGGCTCGGCACAAACCGCACTAAAATCTAGTGCTTGTGGCAATTTACCTTCAGCAACTAATTGGGTTAATTGAGCAATTATATCTGCCCTTATTTGGTTAAAATAATTCATGGGCGAACCTTAGGGTCAAATAACTTTGTATGCTCATCAATCGATGATGTGTCAGTAAGCCCTGCAATATAGTCAGAAACAATGCGAGCAACCGCCTTTTTATCTTCAGCATGCTCTGCTAAATCTCTAAACTCAGTTGGCAACAATTTTGGATATTCTAAAAACAGCTCAAATAATTCTCTAATCACTCTTTGTGCTTTATTAGTCATACGATTAACTTTGTAATGACGATAAACATGAGGGAAAAGATAATCCTTTAAGGCAAAGTTTTGTTTTTCCATTTCTGGCGAGAAATTAACCAGCGTATAATTAAGAGACCTGATATCATGAGCCGATTTTACCCCACTTTCTAATATGCGTTCTTTACTCGCCTCAACCAAGTCATAAATCATGCTATTAATTAAGCGTCTTACAGCTTCATGAATAATGCGAGACTTATCTGCATGAGGATATTCTTTAACCACCTCATGAAGCTTTTCTCCAATCAATGGAGCTTCTTTTAAGTCTTCTATACTCAAAATACCTGCATGATACGCATCATCAATATCATGGTTGTTATAGGCAATATCATCAGAAATTGCCGCGACTTGTGCCTCTCCTGATGAATAACTATCTAGCTCTAAATCATATAGAGCATTAAAATCTTTAATAACTGTAGGCACGTCACATTTAATGCCTTCTTTAATTAACGGACCATTGTGCTTTACAAGACCTTCTAAAGTTTCCCATGAAAGGTTAAGCCCATCAAAACGAGGATATCTTTTTTCTAGATATGTCACCACGCGAAGTGAATGCGCATTATGATCGAAACCACCATAATTTTTCATACATTCTTTAAGCTCGCGTTCACCTGCATGCCCAAATGGAGGGTGCCCCAAGTCGTGCGCCAAAGCCAAAGTTTCGCACAATGCTTCGTCTAATCCTAGGCTCAAACCTACACTTCTTGCAATTTGTGAAACTTCTAACGAATGGGTTAATCTGGTGCGATAATTTTCACCTTCGTGATACAAAAACACTTGAGTTTTTGACTTTAAGCAACGAAACGCTGCTGAGTGAATAATCCTATCCCTATCCCGCTCAAACGGTGTGCGGGTTAAAGATGGTGGTTCATCATAAAGACGACCTCTAGTTTCCTCATATTTGCAGGCGTATTCTGCCCTTTTAATGTGCTTCATTTATCCGTGGCCTTAGGATATATTTAAACAACTTCTAGCTTATCTTAGACAAAGAACATTAAAATTATGTTTACATACGCAAAAAGAGCAAGGCGACAACCTT
>QKFK01000266.1 GCA_003252195.1 Rhodospirillales bacterium | reverse complement strand
GTGTATTTTAATTTTTTCATTACATCCCCTTAAGATACTAATTTACAGCCGATTGATATTGTGAATTAAATATAATTCAAATACAAGATAAATCAATGAGCCTGTTATTACTTCAATCTTTCTTGTTTATTGGTTTTGTTTTTTTTATTTGCTTTGTTTTTATCGTCGTCATCTGCAAAGTTGATTATATCTTCAATTCGCATTAAGCGTATTTTATCAAAGCTACCTGCAGATTTTTTTGCCTTTAATGCATATGTTTTTGCATTCTTTTTATCCCCAGTTAGGAGTAAGTACTCACTGCTACAATAATATGCCAAAGGTTCTTGGTTTAGGCTTGAATAAATTTGAGCAAGCTTCTTCCAATTATCCGCTAGTTCTGGTTCTTTTTCTAATGATTCTGCTAATATTTTAGATGCTTTTTCTAGTTCTTCTTTGTTATTGCTTATGGCAAGTGTTTTGGCATAATCACCTGATATTAGTGGGTTTTCTGGTAGGGCATCATAAGCCATTTTATATGATTCTTTAGCTATTACAATATCCCCGCTTTCAAAAGCTACTTGTCCTTTTAATTCATAAAAATAAGGATAATTATCTAATTTGTTAATTAGTTTGCTTATTTCTTTTAAAGATTTTTTGAAGTCTCCAGTTCTGTAATAAGCGATGCTTCTGGCATATAAGGCTTTTTCACTTTGATCTGATAGTGGGTATTGAGCGAGTGTTTCATTATATCCTTCAGTGTATCCTGTGAGCTTTGCTTTTACTAGCTCAAATTGCCTTGTTAAATTGCCGTCGATAGGAGAGGATTCTTTTTGTGATGATGATGCATTGCGCAAAAATGAGATGCGTTCGCTAGTTAGGGGGTGGGTGCGGTAATAAGAATCATTTGAGTTAGATATCAATAGTTCATTGTTTTTTATGCGAGACATAAAATTTGTTAGCCCATCAATACTAATTTTATTTTCGTTTAGCGCTTTTATGGCAAATTGATCGGCTGCTCTTTCTTCACTTTGGCGGTAACTCATATATGAGCCCATGTTTGATGATTGCCCGCCCATCATTAATGCTGCGGCTACATCTCCGCGTCCTGTTGCAATTCCTGCAACTCCACCTAAAACAACAGCGGCTAGTGAGCCAGTTTGAGCTTTGCTTAATGCTTCTGAGCCTCTGGCTATATGTCCGCCATAAATATGCCCAGTTTCATGGGCTATAACCCCAATTAACTCATTAACATTTGTGGCTTTTGATATTGTGCCAGTGTTTATAAACATATTTTGCCCAGTTGCAACAAAAGCGTTTAGGTCAGTGTCTTGGACTATATGAATTTTAACATTATCTGGATTAAGCCCTGCTGTAATAAACATAGGTTTTGCAATTGTGTATAGTAAATTTTCTGTTTCTGCATCACGGATTAATGTTATATTGTTGTCACGAGCTAAAGATGTGTGGCAAAAAAACTGGCTTATGCCTATTAATATAGCTACAATTACTTTTTTCAATTTTGCACTCGCTTGATTTATGGGTTTGATAACATGCAGGTTAAAACTAAACTAAAATACAGTCAATTACTAACTATTCCATTCGCATTAGCCTTGTGCTCGTGTGAGTTAGATAAGCCTGCGGTTGGTTATGCTTATTTCCCAGATGTGTTTAGAGGAATGCTTGTTGCTGATGAACCACAAACTTTAGAGGTGGGGAGAGAAATGCTTCGCTCTGGTGGTAATGCTTATGATGCCGCATTGGCAATGAGTTTTGCGTATATGGTTGCTTATCCTTCAAGGGTATCTGTTTTCTCATCTGGTGAGTGTCTTTACTATGATGCAACTGATAAAGAGGCAAATAAAATAAGTTTTAAGTCAGATGATAATGGTAACATTGTGCCTCAATTGCCAAGAGCCTTGTATAAATTATACGCTCAAAAAGGAACTAAAAAATTTCCTGAGATTATAGCTCCTGCTGAAAATATGGCTAACTTTGGGTTTAATATATCTAAAGAACTTTATTTAGATATTTCTAGAAGCTCAAAAGATATATCTAAGTTATTAGTTAGTGATGAATATAATATTGGGGCAATGGCTAAATCTCCTGATTTAGGTAAATTACTCTCTGCTTTTAGAAGCTCAGGTGTTGGTGTGCTATATAATGGAGCATTGTTGAATAATTATGTTAATGAAGCTGGTGCTTTATCTATGGAAAAGAAGACTATATCTTCATATATTCCTCAAGTTACAGAAGTTTCAATAACTCATGAAATCGGCAACGATGTAACCTACTTATCATCAATTAAAGGGCGTCTAAATGGTAAAGATGCCTCGTTGATGGTTGCAGATAAAGATGGGAATGCAGTGGCTTGTCAATTTTCTAATGGTGAATTGTTTGGTGATGGAAAATATTTGAGTTCTATTGGGTCATTCATTGCAAAAAATTCTAAAGAGTCGAGTAATAAAGTAGGTATTCGGGTCAACAAATATGTAAAAACTTTCCGAGAAATAAAATTGGGCGATAATCAAATTATATGTGATGAAGGATTGCCCGAATATCCAGATACTTGCGCGATTAACGCTATTAACTATTCTAGATTCGAAGGCACTCCGCCAGAGCGCAAGAAGCTAATTTTCAGAAAAGATCAGAATAAATACGAGAATTTGTAAAATTATTTTGTTTTAAATTGTTTTTCTAGGTGTGTTTCAAGTTTGGCTATAATTTAATATATTTTTTGTGTAACAATTGTTGTTAAACTATAAGCATTATTGCTTATTGCCTACATAAAATGATATTATCAAGCTAATATTTCTGGGTTGCTTTTGTCTAAATATACCAAGTGTTTTTGTCGTTTCTCTGTGTAACTATTTGTAAATATTATGTTTCAATTATAATCGTGTGATATATATCACAAATTTTGTGTGTTAGAAATTGATATAATATGTGACAGGTATAACATTAAGCAGAAGCGAGGTCCCCCATGCCTTCAGAAAACCTTAAAACACTGTCTCTATCACTGTCTCTGGCCTGTATAGCAAATAGTGCAGTTGCCTCTATAGATAATGGACTGTTTAGCGCTGATAATAAAAATATTGATAATAATGACAATAATATAGCATCTAATATATACATCAAACCAGATGTATCTGGTGTTAAAACGGCAAGGCTTTCAGTGTTGGGAGGAATGGTAGGGTCATCGGCAGAAGGTGGTACTACTGGTTCTGTTGTTGAAAGTTGTTATTCTAACTGTCATATTGGAGACTTAGCTCAAGCTTGTGTGAGTTCTGGTTATACTTATTCAACCGCATGCCCAGCAAATTATACCAAAGTGGAGTGCCCAAGTTATTCAGATAGGTGGCGCTGTGATTGCCATAACGATACTGTTCAACAATGTACAGATGCTGGCTATAGTAAAACCACATGCTCTACTGGATATACGTTATCTGGGCAATGTTCTTATAATTCAGCTTACTACAGCACCTGTGCTTGCCATACAGATTGTACAGTTATGTATCAAGATGCGATTGAAAGTAAATCTGATAGCTCTGATATGTTCGGGGGTGATTTGTGTTGGGACTGTGGTACAGAGATTGTGAAAGCCACGGGTATTACAGGATCTGGTGCTGTTTCAATATCTACTGTGCCGTGGTATACCAGCTTATCTGCTGCTCAGCAGATTATAAATGCAACAGCTACAGATTTAGCAAACTATAATGTAAAATGCTCAGGTAGTTTAACATGGTCATGCTATTCTAATTGTCATACTGAAGGCTGTACAGATAGCTGGTATTTAGCTAATGGCGTTGATTATATTGCAACTGATAGCACATCATGGGATACCGCTAGAACTTCAGCAACAGCGTCTTCTACAGTATTGGTAAAAGGTGATGTTGAAGTTGATACAGGAAGAAATCCAACAATGGGTAAAATTGTTGGTGAACAATATTTCTCCCAATGTTCATATAAACCTGCTTCTTCGCTGTACACTACATATGGCTCTGGGCAATTATTTGAAGTTAGAGCAAGCTCTTTAATATCTAACGTTACACTAAAGCACAGACCTGATAGTACTGCATATTGGTGGGAAAACCCAACTATAAGTGTGTTTAATTCTGGTTTGTCTCCAACAATACAAGATTCAACAATTGATGTTAGTGGTACACATCCAACAGCTGTTATGACAAGTGTTAGCAATGCTGCAACTGTTAAAGATGTTACGATAAAATATAATCAAACAACTTATACATCATCTCATGAAGATAGCATATTCCACATAAGGCTTGGTTCTTCTATAACCTTTAAGGGTACAACGACTATAACGTCGAATGTTAATAAATTTATAGGTGTTGGTACCAATGGTTATGTATATGCAGATGCTGGTGCAAAGATTATTTTTAATGGTACATGTTATAAATTCTCTTCTGCATTTACAAAATACATAAGCGGTGGAGATCAGATTATTGCAACGCCTGCTGGATTAGGTTTGAGCAGCGGTTGTTAGTTGTTTAATAAAAAATCCCTCTTAATTTTTATAAGAGGGATTTTTTTGATAATGATATTGTAAAGCAACTCATAATATTAACTAGAGCTTATTTCTAAGTCTATTCTGCTGTTGGTCAGCTCTATAGTATTTAGGGCTACATTATGTGGGTTTAGTGGGTAAGAGGTTACTATCTTCTTTTTTCTTCCCAATTTGAAGCAGATGTTTCAATTGCTTCGTCTTTTACTAGCAAAAACATATCGCGATTTTGAGTGCTGTTAAATAAATATATTTTGCCTTTTATGTTACGTGCAAATTCAGCCTTGCCAGTGCTTAGGTTGTTGTATGATAGTTCGTATGCATCATATCCAGAATATTCTGGCATATATTTATATGGATTACTGCTAAATTTATCTAGATTTTCTTGGCTAGCAAAGAGAAGTTTTACGTTAGAATAGGGGTAGTTAAATTCGTCTGTGCCTAATTTGTTTTCATGGTTCTCGTATATGGCAACTAAATCATAGCCATCTAATGCAACACCAGCTATGTCTTCAGGAGAGCTTGTTTGTTGTGATATGCTTTGCTCATTTTGCTTGCTTTTGATTCCATATTTTTCTTTGACTTTATATGTGAAGAATGAAAAACACAAAAACATTACTATTGCGGTGGTTATCATACGCATTGCCATGATTGTAAATCCCTATACGGCGCGAGAATGTTTTGCTTCTCCGCGAGTTAAATATTTATCAAACACTGCGCAGACAGCTCTAGTTAAATTACGCATATCTGGGCTAACGGTAATGATAGCATTTTTTATAGATATTATTCCATCATTTTTTAGTTCTGATAAGAGTTCAATCTCTGTCGAAAAATCTGCTTCATATTTGCTTAAATCTACTTCTAGATAACACATTAATTCAGAGATAATCTGTTTTCTTATTAAATCATCTTTATTCAATTCAATGTGTCGCTTATGGCATATTTCTTGGTTGTTTGTTAGGGTGTGATAATTTTTTATATCAAGCTCATTGGCAAAATATGCCCCGTTTATATAGCTTATTGATGAAACGCCAAGTCCAATCAAGTTAGAGCTGTTATCGCTAGTGTAACCTTGGAAATTCCTATTTAGAGAATGGTTTTTTAGTGATTTATATAATATGTCATCATCTTTTGCGTAATGGTCAATCCCAATAGGATTGTAACCATGCTCAGCAATTGTTTTGCTAATTAACTCACATTCTTTCCAGCGTAATTCTGCATTTGGGAGAGTTGTTTCATCAATTACTTGCTGATGTTTCTTCATCCAAGGAACGTGGGCATAACCAAAGATTGCATAACGATTAGGTTGCAATTCTGTAGATTTCTCTACTGTGTATAATAACTCTTCTTCTCCTTGATATGGTAACCCATATACTAGGTCAAAGTTAATGTCATTAATTCCATTTTCTCTTAACTGATTAACAACATTTTGGGTCATTTCAAAAGACTGGTGGCGGTTGATTGCTTGTTGTACTTTGGGGTTGAAATCTTGTATCCCTAAAGATGCTCGGTTAATTCCATATGAAGCCATGGTTTTTATATAATCTTCACTACAGGTTCTAGCATCAATTTCAGTTGCTACTGTTGCGTTGCCGAGAATGCTAAAATTGTCTTGCAAACAATTAAATATAAGTTCGATATCTTGGGTTGATAATATAGTTGGGCTTCCACCACCAAAGTGTATATGTTGTACTTTGGCTTTGCCGTTTATGTGCGAGTGTATTTGTTTTATTTCGTTAGTTAAATCTAGCGCATATGATGAAATGGTAGAGCTTTTTCTGCTTATTTGTGTATGACAGGCGCAAAAGGAGCATATCTCTTTGCAAAAAGGTATGTGTAAATACAGAGATATTGGCTCGTCTGATATCTGGGCTAATTTATTTATAAACAGAGGCTCATTGGTGCCATTTATAAAGTGCGGAGATGTCGGATACGAGGTGTATCTTGGCACTCTAATATCGTATTTGCTTATTAGGTTATATTTCATTTATTAAGCACAATGTTGTTTTATTGTTGCATCAACTTCTTGCATGATTAAGGCAACTTCATTTTCTGTTTTTTTGTGTATTGAACCAAAAAACTTGTAATCAAGAGGGGTTATTCCGCAAAACCCCATTGTTCCATCTGCGAATAACAGTTTGATAGCATTTTTGAGCCCAAATTTTTCATAAACATCAATGCCAGCACCTAATGTGCTAAATAATATGCATTTTTTTCCATTGAGTAATGGTTCTGATGAACCATCAGGTTTATCTTTAAATGCAAAGCCGTTACTAAATATTCTGTCAAAATATCCTTTAAGCATAGCAGGAGGAGATTGCCACCAAATAGGGAATACAAATGATATGACATCTGCCCATTTGATAAACTCATGTTCCGTTGCAACATCTTTTGGGTATTCAGATTTTGCATATGATATCATGTCTTCTTCGCTTAAAACTGGGTTGAAGCCTATTTTGTATAAGTCTCTTACTTCAACATTATTGCCATAGCTTTCTGCTGAGTTTTTTATTTGAGAAGCAATCGATGCTGAAAAGCTTTCTTTTTTGGGGTTGGCTATAATGATTAAATGATTCATATTACTCTCTTAAATATTATTTGTTATGGACTAAAACTAGTCTTGAAAATTATTTTTACAAGTGTTTAGCGATCACTAAATTTATCAACCTCTTCAATGCTTAATGAGCCTGGGACTAACGTTATTGGTATGCGAATTGTGCCAGAGTGTTTACCTGTTAGCGCCTGCACTAACGGCCCTGGTCCGTTTTTGCCGATTCCAATGCCTAAAATTAAAAGAGATATGTCTTCTTGCTCATTTATAAGCTTTATTAGCTCTTCAACTTTGTGACCTTTTTTGATGTAAATAGTAGGGATATCTCCGTTCCAATCTTGAGCAATGCCAGAATAATGATGAACAAGATCTTCCGCTTCTCTGTAATCTTCTTCTCTAATTATATCGTCAATCATCATGTAATTGCCAAATTCTGCTGATGGTTCAATAACATGCAGTAATGACAAACGGCTTTTAGTTATTTTGGCGCGGTTGCAAGCATATCGTAATGTGGGGGTGAGTTCATCACTTCTGTCAATTATGGCAAGTATGGTTCTTTTATCTTTATCTAGTAGAGATTTATTTGATTCTGCCATTATATTCTCCTTTATGCTTGATTGGAGAAAGATTACCAGATATTTTGTTCTCAATCAAAGATAATAATAACAAAATAGGCTCTATTAATGTCATTGCTTGACGATGTCTTTAGAAAGAAATTTTATGTAAATGTTACTGAT
>QKFK01000204.1 GCA_003252195.1 Rhodospirillales bacterium | reverse complement strand
ATCTGCCCCCTACAGCAGATAATTTTTCATAAAGTTTTCAGCACCGTTTTTAACCAGCGAGCTTTTGATTCTGCGTCTGGTTTTTGGTCCCATAATGCCGTCTTCTTTTAAGGTTTCGTCTTCATCATCAGTGGCAGATTGATTGAGCTTGTTCTGCATATTTTTTACAACCTTTGTTTCAGGAATATCTATTCCCACTTGTTGTGCCATGCTTTTGCCCACGGCTCTAACTGCATTTTCTATAGTTAAGCCTTCTTTGGTTTTGGGATTATGAAAACTTTCGCTAATGGTGGATGACTTGCCTGAATCTACCATTTTCCCTGTGGCGTCATATTCAGCTTGGCCTTTATAATGGTGGTTATAAAAATCATCTACAAACTTGTTCATTTTCTTTTGGCGGATTGGGTCTTTTTCATCAAAATATGAGTGTTTTTTAACATTCATAATCTCATCTTGGGTAACATGCTGAGGCTTTTTTAGCATAACCATATCAACGGGATTATCACCCTCAGTCGAGGTTACTTTTGCCATCAGGCTATTGCCTTCAGCTGTTGAGTTATCCCCCTTATTTAAGCCAAACTTTGCAAGCAGATTAGCTAAAATACCCTCGTCTTTATCTGCCTCAGAATTAGCTGTATCAGAAGAAGCTGGGAATGTGGTACTAACTTTTTCAAGAGTTGAATAATCACCATTGTTAAAAGTCACGTTATTTTGCGTGGCATCTGCTTGGCTGCTTGCTCCATTGTTTAAAACCGCAACCATATTATCTCTCACTACCTCAACTGGTTTGGTGGGTAATTTAATCTCCTGATTAACACTAATTTTATTAGCGTCTTTAATCTCAGGGTTAGCCTTCATAATCTCAGCAATCGATGTGCCATATTTTTTTGCAATATCGCTCAAATTATCTCCTGAGGCAACTTTATAGCTTAAAATATCACTTACTTGTGGGGCGGTGTTATCACTAATTTTGTTTGTAATTTGCCCTGATATATTATCGGTTTTAGCCAATTTATTGCTATCTGTTGGCGTGGCATCAGGGCTTTTTTCAACAGGCGCATTTTTACGCACATATATTGATTTTATAGCCTGTTTTTGTTCATCGGCATTTGCCTTATCAATTACCTTCTCATTCTTCATGGTCGTTGTAAGTTTATCTCTTCTAACTTGCATAATACGAGCACCATTTTCTACATTTTGCACAAATTCATAATTACCTTCTTGCCCGTATATTGCTTTAGTATTTAACGCATCATTTCCTAACGGTTTTTCAAATTTAACTTTTTCACCTTTATTGTTGGTATATGTCTCAGATCCTTCTAGCCATTTGCTCATGCGATTTGGAGTTCCATATTGGTTAGAATTATCACCAATAACAGCGGTAAATTCATCAGAATCCACATATTCTTTAAATTTTGCATCTGTTGCATAGCGTGGGTTTTTCATAGCGGAGTTTCTAGCTGTTTTAACATCGTTTACAACCTTATCTAACTGCTCATTATCAAGTTTATTCACTATCTTTTTACCAGCTTCAGTTTGTAATGTAGCAGAAACTTTGTTCTTTATCTTATCAGATAAAGCCTCTGGATTGCCCTTGCTACCAAGATTGTTCTTTAAGGTTTCAAACTCTTCTTTAGTAAAATAATTTTCTTTTGAGGTGGTGGCGTTGGCACTATCTAAATTCTTTATAATATTATCTTTATATTTTTTATTAACTTTTGATAAATCCACCTGTGTTGCTCCAATCGAAAAGCCACTTTCTTTAGTACCAGCATGGCTGATTTTATAAGCATCACTTGGGTTATTTAATTCTGTATGCGATAAGATTTTTCTCAAAAGCTCCTTTTGATTTTTAGAATAGATTGTTGTCATGTTTTAATCTCCATTGTTTTAAAAATAAAAAAGCCCTTAAGGAATATCCTTAAGAGCAACAAAAAGCCCTGCTTAAAACAGGGCTATAAAAAGATGATGTTAGTTAGAACTTATATT
Source organism: Rhodospirillales bacterium (assembly GCA_003252195.1). Taxonomy (GTDB): domain Bacteria; phylum Pseudomonadota; class Alphaproteobacteria; order QKFK01; family SZUA-500; genus SZUA-500. The sequence continues at coordinate 44 of QKFK01000204.1, read as the reverse complement.
CCCCATCATCTAAAACTTCTACCTTGGCAAACAGATATTTATCA
>QKFK01000250.1 GCA_003252195.1 Rhodospirillales bacterium | reverse complement strand
TGGGTCAACTAGTAAAAAAGATTTTACAAGATTTCGCATGTTTTTTCTAAAAAGTGGTGCGTAAACGTTGCCTTCCATTTATGGATCTCCTTTTTTGTTTCTGTTCTAATTAATACCTGTTTTTCGAAATTTTGTCAATAATGTGTTGCGTATAATTGTGTAAAATTTTGTAAAAAAAATCGGCTCATAAAGAGCCGATTAAATTATTTATCCTCATCTGGATCACGAAGGACATAGCCTCTGCCCCAAACGGTTTCAATATAATTTTTACCGCCAGTTGCTTTAGCAAGCTTCTTTCTTAATTTGCAGATGAAAACATCAATAATTTTTAATTCAGGTTCATCAATGCCACCATAAAGATTGTTTAAGAATTGATCTTTGTTAAGGGTTGTTCCCTTGCGCATTGATAAGAGTTTTAATATTCCATATTCTTTGCCTGTTAAGTGCAAAGGTTTTCCACAGGCTGTAACTGTTTGGTTATCAATGTTAACCTCAATGTCACCTGTTTTAATAATTGATTGTGCATGACCTTTTGAGCGTCTAACCACTGCTTGAATACGAGCATTGAGCTCTGCTTTGTCAAAAGGTTTGGTTAAATAATCATCGGCACCAAAGCCAAGTCCTTTAACCTTTTTCTCAGGTTCTGACAATCCTGACAAAATAAGAACAGGAGTGTTTACCTTAGAAGCTCTAAGTTTTTTAAGAACTTCATATCCGTCCATATCAGGAAGCATTAAATCTAAGATAATGATATCGTAGTCATAGAGTTTGCCGATTTCTAAACCGTCCTCACCCAAATCGGTAGTATCAACAATCATACCCTCATTCTGCAACATAAGTTGGATAGTTTGAGAAGTAGATTGATCGTCTTCAACAAGTAAAACGCGCATTTTCTAAGCCCCGCAAGGAATTGTTATAACTTAAACCATTTCAGATTACGTATAATAACCTGTTCTTTTTGTAATGTTAACTATTAATTAACAGTAAACGCAAACTATTTTCAAGTAAGAAATATAACAGAAGGCTTTTATTTATAAAAAAAGTTGATAGAATTAGGCAAAAGCTAGTTTTTGAGAGGTTAAATTTTGTCAGTACAATTCGGTAATATTGTTAAAGAAATTGATGCGATGTCAGAAGCCGAATATTTTGGCAAGGTTACGGCTGTTAATGGTATGCTAGTTGAGGTCGGTGGTGTTAAAACCAACCTATCAGTTGGGGATAGATGTACTATTATTGGCAGGGGCGAGAAAGAAATCCCGTGTGAGGTTGTTGGCTTTCGTAATAAAAAGATACTTCTTATGCCTTTTGCCTCACTTGATGGCATCGGCTCTGGCTGTAAGGCACTTCTTATAAATTCTGAACCATATGTTTATCCAGATATTTCATGGCTTGGTAGAGTTATCAATTCATTTGGCGAACCTGTTGATGGCAAGGGGCCATTAAAGCAAGGCGATGTTCCATATTTGGTTAAAAACTCACCTCCTTCTGCTCACTCAAGAAACCGCGTTGCAGGCAAGGTTGATTTAGGCGTTAGAGCCGTGAACACTTTTTTGACTATGTGTAAAGGTCAACGTATGGGTGTTTTTGCGGGTTCTGGTGTGGGTAAGTCATCTATCTTATCAATGATAACCAAGCACAACGCTCTAGATGGAGCTATTTTGGGCTTAATCGGCGAACGTGGTAGAGAAGCACGAGAGTTTATTGAAGATGACTTGGGCGAAGAAGGTTTGGCTCGAAGCGTGGTGGTCGTGGCAACTTCAGATGAAAGCCCTTTAATGCGTCGTCAAGCTGCCTATATGGCAATGACAGTTGCAGAATATTTTAGAGACCAAGGTAAAGACATGCTTTGCATGATGGATTCAGTAACTCGTTTTGCAATGGCGCAACGTGAAATTAGTTTGTCAGCGGGTGAGCCACCAGCAAGTAAAGGTTATACCCCTTCGGTGTTTGCCGAGCTGCCTAAGCTTTTAGAAAGAGCAGGGCCAAGCGCAGGAGAAGGCTCTATAACAGGTGTGTTTACAGTGTTGGTTGATGGTGATGATCATAATGAGCCAATTGCCGATGCTGTGCGTGGTATTTTAGATGGGCATATCGTGCTAGACCGTTCTATCGCTGAGCGTGGCAGATATCCTGCGATTAATATTTTGCGTAGTATTTCTCGTGTTATGCCTGGTTGCAACACCCCTGAAGAAAATAGAATAGTGAGCCAAGCGCGAAAATATTTGGCATCATATGAAGATATGGCGGAGCTTATTCGTTTGGGTGCTTATCGTAAAGGCTCAAACGCAGACGTGGACGAGGCTATTTTATATTATCCAAAAATTGAAGAATTTATCTCTCAGCTTAAGACTGAAAAAACAACCTTGCCAGAATGTTATCAGATGCTGTCTGATATATTAACTTCAACTAAGCCTGAGCAAGCAGAGCCTGTGGCGCAACAACCCGCTCCTCAGCCAATGCCTCAATCATCTGTAAGCAAGCCAACTTCTGTTCCTGTAAAAATGGAAAAGAAAAATAAACGCAAAATTTAGGTAAAAAATGGCTAAAGATTTAAAAGCTTTAATACGTTTACAAAAATGGCACGTTGATGAAAAGCGCAAAATCTTGGGTCAGCTTCTTAAAAATGAAGCAGAAGCTATGCAGGCCATCAAAATGATGGAACGTCAGCACGAAAAAGAAAAAGAGATTGCATCATCAGATCCAATGTTAGCGAGAGGGTTTGATGCTTATCTTTCTTATTATATGAAAAAACTCAAACAATATAACTTAGCTTTAGCCAACATTCGCCGAGACATAGAGATAGCCAGAGACGCAGTGGCAGATGAATTTAAACGCTTAAAAACCTATGAAATATCACAAAAAAATCGTGAAATTAAAGAGCAATATGAGCTCGATCAAAAAGAGCAAAAGGCTCTAGATGAAATAGGTATGAATCTACACCGACAACGCCAAGCCTTAGAAGAAGATGATTAATACTTGTTGAGGTTTTAGAGTAGTTTGTTCGTACTAGTATGGCTTACGTGAAACTTTAATGAGCTAGATAACTAAATTTAAGCTATGTATAATTATGCGTTACAATATTGGAGAGTTTAAGCTATTTAGCTTTTGGGCTCAGTTATAGTGCTGTTTGCATCAACACCTCGACCTTTGCCGACAACGCCCGATGATATAAAACCTTCAACATCATCATTTAGGCGAATTTTTACCCAGAAACAATGCCAATGATTTTTACGGTATCAAACTTATTTAAGGTGGCGATAATACCAAAGCTTTTGCTTGGACCTCTGCGTACCTGAGAGTAGTTTTCTGTAATATGGAAGAACATTTCTTCATCATTAGGAAGGTCAGGTAAGTCTATAACCTTTAAGTCTTCTAGCTCAGATAAGCTTTGTGTTTCATTGCTTGCCATAAGGTTTGTATAAGAAAATGGATTATATGCATAACGTATTGCTGAAATTATAGCAAACAGCATTACAAAAGGGGCAAGCTGAGTTATCAATGCACGATTGAATATAGTCCATTTGTTTTTATAGCTTTTGGTCTTTTGACGTTCATCAGTTAAAAAATCGATGATATTTTGAGCGCCTGATCTTTGTAATCGGCTAGTCGCGAACTTTTTAGCCTGTCTGGCGGACCAGATTGCCATGTTATGGTTTTCGCTGTCTTTTAATATTTGTGCTTGGCGCATTAATAAACGGTAGTTGGTTCTGTTTGGTTTTATTCCGCCAAATAAATTGCGGATTAAAACAAATATTGAAAGAACAGGACCAAAAGGCAATCCCCAAAAGCCTTTTATCCAAGTTCTAAAGCTAGCTCTGATTGCCACATCTTTGGCACAATCAGGGCAGAACACACCTTGGATTGGTCTTGCATAGCAATGGAAATCTTTAGATACAACCTCATGAAAAATTATAAAGCGAGGCTGAGCAGTCTCTTGTTTGCAACAGCGACATTTTTTTAATTGATGATTGTTGTCTTCTTCTTCATTTAAAGTACCTGTGTCGTAATCAAGCCTTTTATCAGGAGATGACAAAACATCATGAGCTCTGCATATTTTGTTGAACAATCTGATAGACGAAGGATCGGGGTTTACATCGGGGTGGAATAATTTTGCTTTGTCTCTAAAAGCTTTTTTAATCTCGTTAACCGAAGCATCACGAGACAACCCGAGTACCTTATAGTACCCCAATACATCTGTGTTATGATTATTTCGTGACAACATGTTACCTCTCAATAATCTCGCTTGGCGTAGTTTTTAAAATTTTATTTTCTATAGGTAATTTTTTGTTACCCAGTCCTGCCTTTAGGTTTGTTTTTTTTGTAAAGCCCATAATGCCGTCTGACATCATAATACGTACCCAGTCACTTTTTGGAATGTATCCTGTTATTCTAACGGTAATATCACTTTCCAATGATTTAATTATATCATCTTGTTCGCTTGGTCCATAGTAAACTTTAGATTGGTTTTTAACAACATGATAGAGTTTAGTTTTATCATACACATTAATCGGGTATCTAAAAACATTATATCTGATTAATTCTTGAGAGATAGATATTGAAGATGCCTTATCAGAAAGTGTGGTCTCTTCAAGTAATATAGGGCTTTTAGGTGCTTTATATAAAATAATAGATAGAGCAAATATTATAATTAAATACAATATTGCTTTTAGTTTTATAAGGGGTTTATTCCATATAGCAAAAATATTTTTATTATATTCACTATCAGAGGTAATTCTATCTATTAAGCTAATTATATCTTTGTTTTTAGTATATTTGCGCGCCTCAATTAAGCAGTAATATGCGTTCTCATAATCTCTTTCTTTGTAAAAGTTGCAGGCTTTTGTGGTTAGTAAACCAAGGTTATCTGCTGGTTTGTCGCTAAAAGAATTGTTGGTTAGAATCGATTTTATGTTATAAAACCAGTCCCATGGAAATATAGAGATAAAGCCTAAAAGCACATTTATGATATTGGCAAAAGATGCTTTTTTTCTGGCGCATTTATTACACAAAATTTCTTCGGTGTTTTTACGCTTTTGATAAAAAACAAATCCAATGTTTGTCTTTATATTGATATATAAAGAGTTATTCTGCTCATTTAGACATTTATCACATATCTCCGCTTGGATATGGTTTATAGAGCTAATTGAGCTTAAATCGTATAATGCTCGCAAGATTTCATCCGATAAATTTTCATAAGCTTCTGAAAGGAGTTTAAACTTATTTTCGGCATCTTCGATCATTCCCTTATCGGGGTGCCAGTATTTAGCTTTTTCACGGTATGATTTTTTTATTTCTTTTAAATTGGCATCAAAAGAAACACCTAAGATTTTATAATATCCCTTAGGGTCATTATTTTTAGGACTATCGCTATATTTTTTTTCTTTTGCCAATTTATATAAACCAAACTCATGTTAAAAATATATTTTAGGCAAAAAAACCTCGATTGTCACTTTCTATAGTTTTATTAACATCTGGTTTGAAAAACTCGCCACTACTGTCAAAGTTGAGGTTGCCATTATAGCGTAGGGCAATGAGAGAGTTTCTGAATATTGAACGTATTTTTTGATTGTGTTCTTCTGCTAGAGGCTTTTCAAAGCGAATAACAAGGTTAAAGCTTCGCTCTTTCTCATTGGCTAAACCGTCAAACTGAATGTTTCCGAGCTTTTTGAGTGATATATTGATAACAAAACGTACAGGAGAATTGCCTTTGTTTTTAGATGATTTTTTGTTATCGCTACCATCATCATATATGCCTTGTTCGCGGCGGATAATTGCGGTGACTTTTTGTATTTTAGCTTCTGATTGAAAAGGCATGTCTATCATGCGCCAATCTTTACTTATTCTCTCTGATTTTTTATGAAGAGATTTAACTTCATCTTCCAGTTTATTAAGGGCATTCCTGCCTTTTTCGCCAGCTGACGATAAAGCACTCAAGCTTTCTTGCGGTAACCAGTTGGCAATATCCCCTGTTTTAACTGCGTCAATAAAAGACATCATGTTGCGCATCATAAAATGGTTGTTAGCAGGTATATGGTTTTGAACACGAGTTGCAACATCAGCTAACCCCGCATTTTTTAAAACATCAATAGCGTCATCTAAGCTTTTCCAGCCTTTAACGTCATCTATAATATTGCTGTCAATAACTATGGATTCTGAGCTTGATTGTATTGTCTTATCTAATATTGGGGGCTCAATAATCTCCATCTGCAACTTTGTTAAAGGAGGTAATGGAGTTTTGGGTTCAAAAGCTACTATGCCAATTTCACTTTTAATCAATTGTGGGGCAGAGTTTGTTCCATCGCTTTCTTGTCCGCCAGCTGTAATTCCTTTTATAATATTCTGAGAAGATGCAGTGCTTTTTGATGTATCTGAGCTCTGATTGTTATTATCGGTTGCTTTAAGAGGAGTGTCTTCTGTCTGCTGAATAAAAGCATTTTTGATATTGTTGATTTTATTCATAAAAGAACTTTTTAGATTGTTACTAATAAAGCCAAAAGAAATATCTTCCTTGTTTGTCTCTTCCGTTGTTTCGTTGTTAGAGTTTAATGCTAGGTTGTTTGTGCCTAAGCTAGAGCTTTTGCTTGCATTTAATTGGTTTGTTGGTTGATCAGCATTTGTGCTAAGTTGAGGCACGCCATCATTATTAATAGTAGCTGTTTCGTTGCCAAGAGAAGACTGGCGATCAGTAAGTATGTTGCTTATTCTAAATACTATTGATGTTCCTGCTGGTAATTGAGGGAGCTCTCCTCCAAATGTGATGCCAGCACCTGTACTATTATTAAAAAACACATTGTTAGGAACCGAGCTGGGATTAATAATTGTTCCCTTAAATGGTTCTCCGTGACCAAATAATGTTGGTTGGTTAACCGAACTAACTTGATTAATAGACGCATTATTAGAATTGTTAATAAGGTTATTGTTAGTTCCAATGTTATTGATTGGGGTTGCTTCTTTTCCTGCGGTAATATTGGGCAAATTCATATATTGCGATACAGACTTGCCCCCAACTTTTGTTAGGCGTAAATTAAAAGAATCTAACGATGCATCACTAAGATTTTTTAGCTCTATGGTAGTGTCTTCAGGTAGATCTATTGGGGATTGTATTTCAAATTCTACATTCTGCTCAAGATTATATGTTTTAAGGCGATACAAACTATCTTGTAAGATATCTACAATCTGCACTTCAATTGGCATAGAAGGAGGCAAAGAAGATATTTCTAGGGGAGGTGCTGATGGGAGAGTAACCGTAACCGAAGCTTTCTCTGCCATTACTGGCAAAGATAATTCCGGAGGAGGGGTTACCGTGTTGCTCATTTAGGCATTCCTTAATATGCTCACTGCAATATTTTCAATATCTTTTGCTGCGTCAGATGTTGGGTGACGAGTTAATATAGATATTTGGTTACGAATAGAGTCTCTTACCTTTGTATCTCTGCGGATTATTCCAAGTAAAGGAGGGGTCATTTTTAAGAAATTCTGACAAGCTTTAAGAAGAGTGTTATAAGTTCTTTGACCTTCTCTTACAGAGTTAGCCGAATTAACTACTACTCTAATGTCAATTCCTGGGTTGTCCATAGCCATCACTTTAATAAACGCATAGGCATCTGTTAAAGATGTAGGCTCATCTGTGCAAACCACAATAACTGTATGAGCAAGGGCAGAGAATTCTCTAATTGCTCTATCAATACCAGCGCCCATATCTAAAATAACTTTATCATATGATGAAGATGCAATTTTAAGGTCATCTCCTAATATCTGTAAACGCCCTAATGGAACATTTGCAAGGCTACCAGAACCAGATCTGCCTGCTAAAACATCAAATTTAGTATCTGGGTTATGCTGTATAGCTTGGTTAAGGGTTGATTTGCCTGATATTACGGTGCCTAAATCTTTTTCTGCCATTAAACCGAGCTGAATATCAACGTTAGCAAGACCAAAATCACCATCAAATAAAAGCACTCGTTGATTTTCACGGGCTAAAGCATGAGCAAGTGATATGGAGAACCAAGTTTTGCCAACACCACCTTTGCCAGAGGCAACTGCAATGATGTTTTTACCTTGCAATCGTTCACTTACTCTGGGAGCAAGCTTTAAGTTTGTGTTTGTTGTTTCAGTTGCTTCATTCATGGTTAGTAACTTTCAAGATTATTATAATCATCATCTAGAGGCAAAATTAATCTGGCAAGAGCCATTGGGCTAACAGGACATAACGCATTAGAAACACCTGCATTTATGCTTACTTCACTAATGGCAATATCACATATATCTGCCACTGAGATAACAGAGCCTAAACGACGGCTTAAATCTAAGCGTGTTGAAATCATTTTTTCAGCTTCAATAGGAGCCATAGCTTGAACAGCCTCAACTGCTTCATCACTATCTCCACCCGCAGACATAACTAAAATAGGTTCTGCATTAGCGGCATCTTTTAGCATAGATATTAATTCAACTTCTTGTGAGTTAAACGGATTAATACCGCTTGTATCAATTAATACAAGGTCACAAGAAGGCATAAGCTTTTTGCACTCATCATTAAGTTTTTGAGTGTTCTTTGCCTTAACTAAATCAATCTCTAGAATATTGGCGAAAGCAGATAGTTGCTCATTTGCGCCAGCCTTAACGATATCTGTAGTTATAACGCCTATTTTTCTTCCGTGCATTTTGCCTTGAGCGGCAATTTTAATAATTGCGGTGCTTTTGCCACAACCAGGTGTTCCAAATAATAATAAAGGTTGTTTGTTAGCCGTTGGTAACGGCGAAAAACGCAAAAATTGTTCAAAACCAGCCGCCAGAGCTAATGTTGGGTTTGCTGCTCCTGCAAATTTAGCTGCATTTATAAGGCGCTCAGCAACATTGTCTGCAATATTGTGGTAAGAGAGGGCGTCTCTAATTTCTTTTTCGTGTTTTGTGTCATGATGTACGCCAAGTGCAGAAGATAACTCTCTTTCAGATTTTGAAGGAGCCTCTAAAGCTGCGGTAATCTTAAAACCCTCTGAAGTATTTTCGGTAGAGATAATAATAGCCTCATCACCAAGCTCTTGGCGAACTAGCTCCATAGCTTCGGTCATGGTTTTGGCTGTGTAGTTCTTAAGTTTCATTAATCTCTAAAATCCTATACTTGTCCCAAAGTCTTAATTTTGGCTTTAGGGTGAATCTCATTTTGTGACATTACAACCGTCACAGGTCTAAAACGTTCTATAATAGAGCGTACAAATGGTCTAATAGCAGGTGACGTTAACAATACTGGGGTTTGCCCCTGCATTGCCAAATCTTCGAACACAGATCTAACCCTATTAATAAATTGTTGCAATCTAGATGGAGACATTGAAAGTTGTCTATCATCACCCGTTCCAACAATAGCCTCAGCAAAAGATTGCTCCCATTCTGGTGAAAGGGTAACTAGGTTGATTACTCCATTGCCATCTGCATTTACATTTGATAAATGTCGGGCTAAACGAGCACGAACATGTTCGGTGATTATTGTTAAGCTTTGGGTTGAGTTTACAGCTTCTGACATGCCTTCTAAGATTGTTGGTAAATCACGAATAGAAACACGTTCTTGTAACAAATTCTGCAATACACGTTGTAGAGCACCAACAGAAACCTTGCTTGGAACCAATTCTGCCACAAGCTTTTGATGCTCTTCGCCAAGCTCATTAAGAAGCTTTTTAGTTTCTGAATATGATAGAAGCTCAGGCATGTTTTCTTTAACAAGCTCGGTTATGTGGGTGGTAATAACTGTAGCTGGGTCAACTACTGTATAACCGCGGAACATGGCTTCTTCTCTTAATGATAAATCAATCCACATAGCATTTAGCCCAAAGGTTGGTTCTTTTGTTGCCTCACCAGGTAGCGTGATTTGTTCACCTCGAGGGTCCATTGCTAAAAGCATGTTAGGTCGAAGTTCTCCATCTCCTGCCAGAACTTCTTTGATGTAAATTCCGTATGAGTTTGCATCTAGTTGCATATTATCTTGAATACGCACAGATGGCATAATAAAACCAATTTCTGATGCTAATGCTCGGCGTAATGCTTTGATTTGGTCGGTCAATCGTTTGTTGGCGCCTTCATTGATAAGAGATAATAAGCCGTAGCCTAATTCTAGCCTTACTAAATCCATGCGTAGGGCAGTTGCTATTGGCTCTTCTGCAACAGGAGGTTTTTCTTGAGCCTCTTGTTCTTTTTGAAGCTCTTCTTGAACCTTTTTCTCTTTAGCTAATTTATCAACAAAATAAGCCGCAGAGCCAGTTACGCCAGCTAAAAATAAGAATGGTAGGGCAGGTGTGCCTGGTAACACAGCAAGAGACATTGCCATGAATGAGCTCATACCAAGAGCTTTAGGATAATTTGATAATTGGTCAAACAATACCTTGTCGGTTGCTTGTGTCATACCAGCTTTTGACACCATAATACCAGCAGCAACAGATATTATAAGAGCAGGAATTTGAGAAACCAAACCATCACCAACTGTTAATTGGGTGTAGGTGCTACCCGCTTCCATAAAGGTAAGGTTGTTTTGCGCCATACCAATAATCATACCTGCGATAATATTAATCGCGGTGATGATAAGACCAGCTACAGCATCTCCTCGAACGAACTTTGAAGCACCATCCATAGCTCCATAGAAAGCACTTTCTTGGCTAAGTTCTTCTCGGCGTTGTTTTGCTTCAGATTCATTAATAAGACCAGATGATAAATCCGCATCAATAGCCATTTGTTTACCAGGCATAGCATCTAAGGCAAAACGGGCTGCAACCTCAGCGATACGTCCAGAACCTTTGGTAATAACCATAAAGTTAACGATAACTAAGATAGCAAAAACGATAACACCAATAACAAAGTTTCCGCCCATAATAAAGCCGCCAAAGGCTCTAATAACTTGACCAGCGGCATCTAAGCCATTGTGTCCGTTAGATAAAATCGATGCCAAGTTTAGTGACAAACGAAACATGGTGGTAATCAAAAGCACTAATGGGAATGACGTAAATTGCGTTGGCTTTTCAATAAAGATAGAGGTCATAAGCACCAATCCTGACAAAGTCAAAGAGAGGGCTAAACAGACGTCTAATAGCCAAGCTGGCAGAGGAAAAATTAATATAACCAGCATTAAAATAATGCCGAGAGCAAAGCCTAAGTCACCACGAAGCAATGCGCCTCTTATACTAGACCATTGAACAGGTCCAGCAACAGCTGCAGATGTTTGCTGAGGTTGAGGTGCAGGGGCTTTAGCCATAATCTATGGTTACTCCTTAGCTACGGGCACATCATAGCCCTCATCGCCATATTGCTTTAGCTTGTTTCTTAGGGTTCTAATAGAAATACCTAGAATATTAGCAGCGTGAGTGCGGTTACCTAAAGTATGCTTAAGCGTGTCTATAATGAGGTCTCTTTCTACAGCCGCAACGGTTTTGCCAACAAGACTATCAGCTGAAGCTGTTGAACTATTTTCTGAGGAGCTAACGGCATCTGTGGGCATTGGCGATTGTATTTGTTCACCAGACATCAGCATGATTGCATTAGCATCAATTTGGTTGCCGACGCTCATTAAAACAGCTCTGTGCATAGTGTTCTCAAGTTCACGAACATTACCGGGCCATGAATATATAGTTAGTAGCTTCATGGCTTCTTCAGATATTGGTTTATTAGGAAGTCCATTGGCTTCGGCATATTTATGACCAAAGAATTCAGCTAATGATTTAATATCTTGAGGTCTTTCTCTAAGCGGTGGAAGGCGCAAGTTAACCACATTAAGACGGAAGAACAAATCTTCTCTAAATTCTTTGTTGCGAATAGCTTCTTGCATGTCACGGTTAGAGGTTGCAATAATTCTAACATCAACCTTTACTGGGGTTTTGCCACCAATGCGGTCAATTTCTTTTTCTTGAATAGCGCGTAGCAATTTTGCTTGTAAGCGAATATCCATCTCAGTGATTTCATCTAATAAAATGGTTCCGCCACTAGCTTCCTCAAACTTACCAATACGGCGAGAGACAGCTCCTGTGAAAGCCCCTTTCTCATAGCCAAACAACTCAGATTCTAATAAATTATCAGGTATCGCAGCGCAGTTTACGGCAACAAAACGATTTGCGCTTCTACGGCTTTTGGAGTGGAGATATCTTGAAAAAACCTCTTTACCCGTTCCAGATTCACCTGTGATTAATACGCTTGCATCAGAAGGGGCGACTTGATCTGCAATTTTAACCACATTTTGCATTACAGGGTCTTTGTGAATCATTGCGTGAGATTCTTGGCTAACGGCAGATAAAACAGCGCCAATCATTTCAGCATCTGGAGGTAGTGGAATATATTCTTTTGCTCCTGCTTTAATTGCTTTAACGGCTGCTTGAGTATCGCTTTCAACGCCACAAGCAACAACAGGAATGTTAATTCTTTCATTTTCTAATGAGGTGATAAAGCTTGCTACATCTAGCTTAACATCTATCATAACTAATTCAGCACCCTTGCCAGAGCGAAGAATCTCTAATCCTTCATTGATGCTCTCTGCAATCAGAACTGATCCACCTTGTTTAATGGCTATTTTACTTGCGGCTCCAACTTGTCCGCCTAATGTGCCGATTATAAGAATGTGCATTGCTATATTTACCCCAAATACTTAATTTTAGTTTTTCTCGGTTTTAATAATCTCTGTCATGGTAACGCCAAGTTTGTCATCTACAACAACCACTTCGCCACGAGCAACTAAACGGTTATTTACATAAATATCAATAGCTTCACCAACTTTACGATCAAGCTCTACAACAGCGCCACGACCAAGTTTTAATAACTGATTTACCTGCATCTTAGACTTACCCAAAACAGCAGATACACGTACGGGAATGTCATAAACAGCTTCTAGCTCAGCAGAAGATTCTGGTTTGTATTCTTCATCACCTTCATCTTCAGCGCTGAAAATAGGGTCGTTTATATCTCCTTCTCCAGATTGGCCGCTTAAATCATTTAAATTTAAATCGTTATTCTCTGCCATTTTATATCTCCCTTAAGATTTTTTATCTGCTTTGGCAATTGATATATTTGTTTCGATGATTTTAGAGATGGTTTCCCAC
>QKFK01000146.1 GCA_003252195.1 Rhodospirillales bacterium | reverse complement strand
TCTATAGCTTTGTTGTAGCCATCTTTGTAGCCTTCGTCTTTGGCAATTTTTTTGCTTGCTTCAATTTCTTCTGTTTTGATTTCTTTTTGTTGCTTTGCTTTTGAAACTTTTTCTGGTAAAGCCCCAATTTTTTTAATTAACTTTAATGGGAACAATAAAACAATCTGCAATGCCATATAAAAACAGATTATTATTGCTGCAAACATAGGCATAGATGTTTTAAAACTGTGCCCGAGCCAATTAATATCAATATTTCCACCACTGTCAGCAAGCCATACTGATGATGCTACAAATAAGCCTGTAATTATTATGAAACCAATTATACGTAACATCTCTAATTACTCCCTTTAATATTTTTTGCTTTAACTTCTGCTAAAGCATAAGAAGTTAGCTCTGATACAGCCTTGTTAACAGAAACTTTTGCGCTGGTTTCTTCGATCCACGGCGCAAGCTTTTCAATCGCTTTAGGGTTCTCAATTTTTTTGATTGCTTCTAATGCATTTTCAAGTTCATCAACTTTTAAGTATTTTTCAGCTAATGCAATTTGACCTTCTAATGATGGTTTTGCCTCTTTCTTAAAGTCGGTGCGACGAACCTTTACCATTGATGTAAGTTTATCATGCAAACGATGTAAGAATTCGTTGTCATTATATTTCTTTGCATTCCACACTGCATTATAAACAGCTTTTTCAAAATCTATTTTAATTGATGTTTCTGTTTTAACGCCGTTCATTGCATATGGCTCAAGAGTTTTAACTGTTTTTTCAATAAACTCTTCTCCTGCGCCTAATGAAGATAATGTTTTAAGCTCAATTTCGTAAATTTCACCTTTGTCAATTGCTTGTTTGAGCTGAGATGCAGCTAAAAGCATAATAACAGCTTCACCACGCTGAGACGCTAGATATTCAATTTTTGATTCTAAAGATGATAATTTGCCAACCATAGATAAAACAGTGGAAGCATCTGCCTTAGCCCCGCTAATCATAGAAATTTCTTGTGTTATTTTTTTATCTGTTTCGCTAGATAAAGATGTTTGACTCTCAAGCTCTTTTTTTAGGTTATCATTTCTATCCATAAGGCTAAGAATGCGAGAATTAGTCTCTGAGCCTTGTTTGCTTAAGTCATTTTTTAAGTCTTCATATTCTTTATTTAATTTTGCAATATTGTTTTTAAGTTCTTCGGTTTTGAATAATGCAAGTTTAATGCTTTCAGAATCTACAGAAGCAAGTGGAGAATTATTCTCTGATGAAAGCTTGCTTTCAAGCTGTTCAATTCGAGCGTTTAACGATTTTATAATCTCATCTTGATCGGCTTCTTGAGCGTCTTGCACAGCAACTTCTACAGCCTCTGTCGATGTTTCATCTGTTTGCTTATCAATAAAATCAAGAGCAGTATTTGCATCACTAGATTGAGTGTTTTTGGCAAATAAAGAGTTTTTTACATTATCAATTTTAGTGGTGATTTCTGGGGAAACAAAAGGCTTCCAATAAGGCATGGTAAAGATAGCGGCAACTACCAAAAGAGTTGCGATAAGAGATAGCTTGCACAAAGAAAACTTACCTTTTTTACAACATTTTGTTTTGCTGTTTTCTTGCGGTGGCTCTGCTACCTTAGTTGCTTCTGGTTTGTTTTCTTCAATGATTGTTTCGTTCTTTTTTGCCATAGTAAAATCCTGCCTCCAAAAAATACGCTCTAATATTAACAGATTTATTGATATTGTTTAGTAAAAAAATCAATTAGAAGCTAAATTTCATAATAATTTTTTATGGTTTTTGATAAAGAGCTTAAATCTGATATTGGTGAAGATAAAATATTTCTAAATGGCAAGGTTTTTAGCTCATGGCTTATTTTTTCTGATAAGCAAAAAGCATCTATGTTTTTCAAAAGGTGAGAAAGCTTGTTTTTTGATATTAGCTCTTCAAATAAATTTGCATTTGTGGCAGAAAAAAAGCAAATAGCTGAATTGGTTTTTAAAATATTTTCCCAGTCTTTTATGTTGTGGTTAATCGCTTTAGCTCGGTATAAAATATGTTCAGATATT
>QKFK01000278.1 GCA_003252195.1 Rhodospirillales bacterium | reverse complement strand
ATGAATCTCTTTCATTATTCCGTGAAATGCGAGGGTGGCGGTTCCGGTCATTAATATATGATTATTTTTGTCCCATTCAATAAATAATGAGCCACCATCTAAAATAATTTCACATTTTCTGTTCGTTAGCCCCTTTTGTGCACATACAACCAAGCTTGCACAAGCACCCGTGCCACAAGCTTGCGTAACTCCACAGCCACGCTCCCACACCCTCATGCGGATTTTACCTTTATCAATAATCTGCACGAATTCAACATTGGTTTTGCGAGGGAATAAGGGGTGTAATTCTAGTTCTTTGCCAGTTTTAGATAGATTTATTTTATCAATATTTGTAACAGGGCAAACCAAGTGAGGGTTACCCATAGAGACAGAACCAGGAAGGGTTAATTTGTAAGGGATATCAATCGGCAAATTTAAATTATCAATATTTTGAGATAATGGAATTTTTGCCCATTCTAAGATAGGTTCTCCCATATCAACCGTTACCATGTCGTTTTTAGCTTTTTTAGCTTTTAGCACGGCAACGTCACTAGTGATAATAACTTCCTCTTTGCCAGTTTCAACAAGTAGCATTCTGCCAACGCAACGAGTGGCATTGCCACATGCTTCAACAATTGAGCTGTCTGCATTATATATTTTCATATGTGCGGCAGCCTCGGGGTTGGCAGATTTGGTGATAACCACCATTTGGTCAAAGCCAATGCCACGATGCCTGTCGGCAATGGCTAGCACAAGCTCTTTGGTTAATTGGGGCTCACGTTTTCTGGCATCGATAATTACAAAGTCATTGCCAAGCCCGTGCATTTTAAAGAATGGAATATTTCTTAAAGGCATGATACGCTACCATAAAATGTAAAAACTACCAATTAATTTAACATTAGAGGTTGTAAGTGCAAAGTAAAAATTTTGCTAGAAACATAGAAGATTTTGTTTGTGAAAATTGCGGGGCAACGGTTAAAGGCAATGGCTATACTAATCACTGCCCTAAATGCTTGTGTTCAAAGCATGTAGATATAAACCCAGGTGATAGAGCCGAGAGTTGTGGCGGGATTATGCGTCCAATTGGCTTGGAGCAAAAAAAAGGTGAATATATAATCATTCACAAATGTGAAAAATGTGGCTTTGTCCGCAAAAATAAAAGCTCAGCCGATGACGACTTTAACTACATTCTAAAGCTAGCCCGTAAATTAGCCGAACAAAGATAATAATATTGAAATTTTTTTATTCTTCCTTTTTATTAATAAAGTAAAAAAACTTTTTGCTGTGATCATTCGCATAAAAATGCATTTATGTACAAAAAATCACACATTTTGTCCAAAATTGGCGTTGCGAAAATAATTAAAATATGAGATATTGTTGCAACTTAATCAATTTGTCTTAATTTGACTTTATCGTGAGGAAGAACATGCAAGGGCAAACTAAAGAGCAGTTGTTGGACGCACTTAGTGGAAAGTCAGAAGCTATATTCGAAAAGGGGTTGAAAGATCTTAAAGCGAATAAAGATGTAGTTTGTTTTGATGAGTGTAAACTAGATTATGATAGAATAACCAAGCTAGTAGATGTAATTCCTTCTAATTCATCAGTAAAAGAGATTAGTTTTAATAACTGTGATATGAGTAAAGGAGAGACTGCTTATCTCTTAGCTAATATTGCTTCTTTTGATAAGCTTGAAAGTTTAAGCTTTAAAGGTAATGATGTTGGGTTGGAAGCCTCAGAAGCTTTGGGTGTGTATGTATGTAAGACACAGTCTTTGAAAAAACTGGATGTTTCTAGTAACAAGATGCCTCCTCCAGCGGTTATAAATATTTTTCATGGGGTGTCAGAGAGTAACTTAGAAGAAATTAATATGGATGATAACCCCGCTTCGGATGAAAATGTATCTGATTTTGTAAGGCTAATATCTAATATCTAAGCGTCATTCCAGTCTTAAGAAAGCAAGTTTTAAGCATTTCTTTTTGGAACAAAAAGGTTTGGATAAACTAAATTCGGTTATGAAAATTAAACAGTCTTATCTTAATACTAAGCAAAATATAGATGACGTGAAAAGAATAAAAAATATATCTAGAATTGCGACAAGAGGTAGGGGATGATCTTTAAAAAACAGGTGTATGACACCGATAAAGAATCTGAAAAAATGTTCTTTAATACGCTAAAATTGATTAAAGAAAATAAGAGTAATGTTGTGTCATTTGAGGGCTGTAAGTTCGAAGATAAGGCTATGCTGGTTGATTTGTTAGAAGCCATTCCTGAGAATTCTGTTATTAGTGAATTGAATTTTAATAAGAGTGATATTGAGAAGTATGATTTGCAATCGTTGTTGTCAAATTTAGGTGGTGGCAAGAAATTAGGGCTTAATAAAATTAGTTTTAAGAGTAATTGGGGTATTTCAAGAATTGTTCCAGATTTTTGCGAGTTTATAAAAAAGACCCCAACCTTAAAAGAGGTTGATTTATCAGATTGTTCGCTTGGAACTCATGAAGCACAAGAGATGTTAGAGGCTATTGCGGCAAGTAATATTGAGAAAATTGATTTTAGAA
>QKFK01000015.1 GCA_003252195.1 Rhodospirillales bacterium | reverse complement strand
TTAACAAAATCATCTTGAGGGACGCCTCTTAAAGCACCACAACCAGCTAATCCAATTATAACAATCAAGCTAAATAATATCTGTTTCATATCTATGTCCTATAAAATAAATACATGCAAGTTTAGCAATCTTACGCTTTAAGTGTCTATAGGTAATAATCTAAAGCTTAAACAGAGCTATAGCTAAGTAGATGATTAAAGCCCAAGGGAGTGCTTGCATAAAGGCAGAGTTGCGTTTTTTGCAAGAGCTTTTAGAGCTTTTGTTAATGAGGTAATTAATCGTCTCTGGGTGGATTTTTACGCCCTCTGACATTTGGCGAGTTAGCTTTTCTGCCTGAGCGATGTATGAAGGGAATGTTTCTATCATATCAACTAAGTTTTTAGAGATATGACGCACACGGTTGTTTGCCATGTTCTCTAAAGCCCAATCTTCTACCAACGGGCGAGCCATCTCCCACATATTAGCGGATGGGAGTAATTTTCTGCCCACGCCTTCTGCCATTAGCATGGTTTTTTGAAGCAATAATAATTGAGGTTGAACTTGCATTCCAAAATTAGCAGTTACGGCAAACATTCTGCCTAATAATTCTGCAACTGATATTTGGCTTAATTCTTTGCCTAAAATTGGCTCAACAAATGAGCGGGTAGCTTGAGCAAATTCATCAATTGATTTATCCGCAGGAACATAACCAGCTTTAAAATGTATATTGGCAACTTCTTTGTAATCAGAATCTAAAAATGCTTTAAGCATACGTACTAAAAAGATGCGGGTTTGTTCGTCAACTCTACCCATGATACCAAAGTCAACCGCATTTAGGTTGCCTTCTTTATCTACAAACAAATTACCTGGGTGCAAATCACCGTGGAAGAAGCCATCTTCAAACACCATTTTAAACATGGCGGTTGCAGCTTTATCTGCGATAGCTTTAGGGTCGTGCCCAGCTTTTAATATAGCGTCGCTATCATCAATAGAGATACCGTGGATTCGAGATGTGGTTAATACTCTTTTTGAGGTTCTAATCCAATCTACTTCTGGAACTTTGAAATATTTTTCACCATAAAAATTCTCAGCCATTTCGCTAATAGCAGCACCTTCAAAGCGGAAGTCCATTTCTAACATAGTGGTATGCTCAAAGGTTTTTACCATTTCAACTGGTTTGAGACGTCGGCTAGATGGTTGTAGCTTTTCAGTTGCTTTGGCTACCCAATAAAAGAGCCTTAAATCTTTTTTGAACTTATTTTCTATCTGAGGGCGGAGGATTTTAACCGCAACTTCTTTGCCATCAAGGGTCTTAGCAAAATGCACTTGAGCAATTGATGCGGCGGCATGAGGAGTTTTATTAAACTCACTAAAAAGCGCATCAATTGGGCGAGAGAATTCTTTTTCTATTATTTTAACCGCGTCATCACCAGAAAATGGAGGCAACTCATCATGGAGCATGGCTAAATCTTCAGCCACATCAGAGCCTAATAAGTCAGAGCGGGTAGATAAAGCTTGACCGAGTTTAATAAAGCTTGGGCCGAGCTCGATTAAAGCATTAGCTAAACGCTTGCCCTTAGAGAGCATGAATTTTTGAGTTTTGGTAGTTTTAATCATTTGCACGGCAAAATTGGTGATGCGTAATGATTCAAAAAAGAATAAAGCCCCATGCTTTGCCAAGACTTTAGCAATAACAATTAATCTTACAGAGCATTTAAGAGTGTTTAGCATTTTTTTATTCCTGAATGAATCGCGGTGATACCACCAGTTAGATTTTGATATTTCACCATGGCAAAACCAGCGTCTTGTACTTTTTTAACTAATTCTTCTTGGGTAGGGAAACGGCGGATACTTTCGACCAGATATTGATAAGCATCTTTATCTCCTGCAACTAATTGCCCAACTTTTGGCAGAACCATAAATGAATATAAATCATATATAGAACGCAAATTATCATTTGTAACCCTAGAGAATTCCATACACATGAATTTTCCATTTGGCTTTAAGACTCTATAAGCTTCTTTAATAGCATTATCTATATTTGTAACATTGCGAAGCCCGAATGAAA
>QKFK01000251.1 GCA_003252195.1 Rhodospirillales bacterium | reverse complement strand
AAATCTTTATCAAATGCACCAGATTTTTTATATTCATCAATAGCTTTTGTTAAACCTTTACTCAACAAATCTCTACATTGAGATAGCTTAGAAACACCGACAAACATCTGAACATTCCATAAGCCTTGTTTAGAAAAAGAAACCCTGTCATAAATTCCATATTTCATAGCTTCAGCAACACCAGAATATTTGCTAGTTAAAAAATAGTCTGCTTTACCAGTTATTATCGCATCAAATGCCTTATATGAGTTATCAACCTCAACTAAGTCAAACCCTTCTTTAGCTTTTTGTAGAACGAAGTTACCTAATGGTTCATCCTTTCTATAAACACCCTTAAGTTTTTTTAAGTCTGACACAGAAGTAACTTCAGTTATTCGTGACGGCATCATTGCCACAGATATTGGATTACTCACATAAGCAGGATAAATATATTGTATGCCTGTATATGGGTTAGGATCATAATAAAGGCCTATAATAACATCTGCTTTACCAGATCTTATTTCGGCTTCTGCTTGAACCATATCATCATACGGCAAGAAATCTACTTGTGTTAAATTGTTCTGTTTAACAAAGTTTTTCAAAAAGGTTTTAATATTACTGTTTAACGTAAAATCAATTCCTTCAGGCTCTTTCCAACCAAATGGCGCATAATCAGAATAACCCAGAATTTTAATTTCCGTATTATCCTGACAAATATCATGGCTTCTTTTTTCTCCAAACGGAGCAGCACTCGCTATTATAGGAAGCATCAATGACGCAACAAATGCTGTAAAAAACAACCTATTCTTCATCAGATGAATATTCCAAAATTTTATCAACTCTATCCAAGAACATTTCAGCCCAATTTATAGCAATGTTCATATCACCTTTGAATGAAACAACCCTTGCGCCCACAACATCCATACGCTCAAAATCATATGAGAATAATATTGAAGTTTCAAAAACAGGTGTTTTAAATGAAGTAAAGAATTCATATTTTCTATTTAGAGCAACCAACTTAATTGATGTCTCATTCATAGGTGTAAACTCGCAAATCTCAACGGTTTTATCTGCTTGTACATCTGTAACGGCTTCTTTTTCTATCCACTCTAAATATTCTTCTTTAAGAGCGACCATATTTTCTTCTGAATCATTAAAAATGAGTTCTAGAACACTCATAGATAATTCAATAAAGCGGAAAGTTACCATATCTCTAAAAATATCGCCTTCCCATTCTCCAGCATGTGGGGTTAGTTCATCACTCATTTTAATCTCCATATATTTTAATGCGTTAACCTGACAGTACATATTAAAGTAACAAATATATATTATTTGTCATATATTATTTAAAAAATATTTGAAATAAAATTCTAAACACATTAACCTTATAAAATACTAAGAAAAAACAAATTATAATGGCACGTAATTTGCATATAGCCCTAACACCTTTCAACTACTATAGGAACACACTATGAGCAATCCTTATTCATCTGGCACATATACTTCCACGGAAAAGACCAATTTGACACACCGTCAACTAGAAGCAAATGCTTTAATCAAAACAGCGTCTGAGTTGAATAGAGTACGTCAAAACTGGGACGAAAAAAAGGGAGACCTCAACGGAGCCCTAGAGCTAAATCGCAGATTATGGACAGTTTTAGTCGGCAATGTAAATGATGAAGATCACCCTTTGCCCGTCGAACTTAAACAAAACATAGCTAACCTCGCTTATTTTATATTCAAACGCACAATAGATGTTATGGCAAACCCAAAGCCAGAATCCTTAGATGTGCTAATTAATATAAACATGAATTTAGCAAAAGGCTTAAACGGTTCTCCCTCAGATTAAAAGTCAACAAATAAACATCATAAAAAAAACCTCTAAAAACTTTGTTTTTGGGGGTTTTTTATTTTTGGCACGCCTATTGCATATTAACATTCAGTTAAAACCAAACAAAGGGTGAGAAACATGGATTTATCTGAAGTAAGAATAGCTAGCATAATGAATTCAGCTACTAAAGGGCAAAACAAAACATCAGCATCTTCACAAGGAGATTTGTTTTCTAGCTTTTTGAAAAGCAATACAGTTTTTGGAACATCTGACGTTGACGGCTTTAAGAG
>QKFK01000280.1 GCA_003252195.1 Rhodospirillales bacterium | reverse complement strand
CACCAATCATAACAGGAATAATAGGGTGACCAGCACCAGCTAGCTTAAACCCAGCTTCTGTCATCTTAGATCTAAAATATTCGCTATTTTCTTTTAGTTTTTTACGAAGGTCTGAGCCATCAGCAACTATATCAAAAACTTTACAAGATGCACCAGCAATTACTGGGGCTAAAGTGTTTGAAAACAAATATGGTCGAGAGCGTTGTCTTAACCATGCAATTATCTCTCTTTTTCCGCTTGTATAACCACCAGAAGCGCCACCTAATGCTTTACCAAGTGTACCAGTGATTATATCAACCCTGCCTTCTACACCACAATATTCAGCTGTTCCGCGGCCATTCTCACCAATAAAACCAACAGCATGAGAATCATCGACCATAACAATGGCATTATATTTGTCTGCTAAATCACAAATTGCCTGTAGGTTTGCTATAACGCCATCCATTGAGAATACGCCATCAGTTGCTATCATTTTATAACGAACACCTTGGCGATTAGCTTCAATTAAACATTCCTCAAGCTCTTGCATATTATTATTAGAGTAACGGAAACGCTTTGCTTTACACAATCTCACACCATCAATAATACTAGCGTGGTTTAATGCGTCACTTATAATTGCATCTTCTTCTGTAAGTAATGTCTCAAACAACCCACCATTAGCATCAAAGCAAGATGAGTAAATAATTGTATCTTCTGTACCCAAAAAACTACTAATTTTCTTTTCTAATGATTTATGAATATCTTGAGTTCCGCAGATAAATCTTACAGATGCCATGCCATATCCATATTTATCTAAAGCATCTTTACCTGCGTTTATGAGTTCTTGATTATCTGCTAGTCCAAGGTAATTATTAGCGCAGAAATTAATTACGCTTTCACCATCTTTTAGTTTAATCAAAGCATTTTGCTTAGATGAGATGATACGCTCAGATTTAAATAACCCTGAAGTACGAAGATTTTCTGTATCAACACTTAATTGCTCAAGAAATTTTTTGTTCATAATTAAAGCCTGTTCTAAATTAGTAAATTTAATGGATTATATAATTTAAGAATTAGAATGTTAAACATATTTTTGTTACATATTGTCACATAAATATTAACGAGAATTATGGTTCTTATTAAAGGCTTTAGTTAAGGCATTTTTGTGGTTATTTACTCTTTTTTGAATAACTTCGAGCTTTTTCATGCGTTCAACTTGGTTATCAATCACATCAATATGCTCTTTCTCAAGAGAAAATAATTCTAATTTAGAGTAATCATTATTTCTAATTACAACTTCGCCAATTGATTTATCTGGCTCTATACCATATTTGTCTTCTCTGTTAGCAAAAAAACTATCTATATAATCGCTACTAGCTTTAGATAGATCTGTATAAATAGGGGCCTTTAGTACCTCGCTAGGGTTACCTTGAAAATAGCTTTTACCAACTGTTTTAGTTAAACAAAGTTTTGATATATGCTCGTTAAAATCAATGTTCTGATTATGCAGAGTATATTGATCCTGACCATTTTTAGCTAAATGTTTATAAAATGATAAATAAATATTTTCATATACTTGTTTAATTTGAGGCTTTGTAAACCACGCATTAAAAGAACAAAACATTGCCTCCGCAACATTATTTTTATCTTTGCCGTTTTTCTTTATCTTCTTTAAGAAAGGCTTGATTATATGTTTGTCATCTTGATATTTCTCTTTAAGAGGACCTGTGTCACCTTTGGTGCTTAATTGCCATAATGCCAGCACAGATTTTGCGTCAGCATCAGCTTCTAAAGTCCGCAGTTTTAGTGTTTCATCTTTAAAGCACTCAACTCCTATATCTTCATCAAAACCTCTGGCAAATTGCCCAGCATGAGCAAGTTCATGAGATAATATTGATACTAACAAATCATTATTAAGATGCTTATTTAGTTTTATTATAGATAAGTCTTTTATACATTCCCCATATGCTTCAGAAGCTTCAAGAACAATCTTATATCCTGCATTTTTTGCCTCTTCGAGCATTTCTTTACCCATTTCAGATTTGTATAATCTATTAATTAAAGAAGTTACTCTTGCTTTATCTTCTGCATTACCAATTATAGGTATATTAATTGCTGGAGTGATATTAACATTATCAGCTACATGTTTGTTTTTATTGTTATAAGCAGATTTTAAAGATTTATTAGTCACAGCAGTTCCTTAAAATTATAACGGCTTTAAGTTATAACAATATACTAGTATAAATAGACAAAAAAATAAACAAAAAACTATCGTGATCGATTGTTATTAAAAATTGGAGGGTGGTTAATTGTTTGTAAGAATTTTGATAAGCAAGAAAATGTATTGTTTTCTGAAATAAGAACAGGATTCATACCCAATGCACGAGCTGTATCAAGGTTTCTTGGGGCATCATCTACCATATAAGTGTTTTTTAGATTTACACCAAATTTATCAGCCATGATTTTATAACCAATCATTGATGGTTTGGGGTTAAATTTATCACCCTTGTAACTATCTTCAATGCTAAAAATATCTATTCCCATATCTCGCCATTCTTTGCCGATTTTTCTATCTAGAACATGCTTGATGTGTTTTGAATAGTTATTTGAGTAAATAATAACCTTGTGAGTTTTTGAAGCTTTCTTAAGCTCTTCTTTTAATTTTTTATCATGCGTGATTTTTGTGTAATCTGTATTATGAAGCATGATGTTGGTAAATTTATCAAAGCTAATTCCACCTTCTGCGCACAAAAAAAGGGCAAAATTAAATAAGCCCTTATGATTTTTTTCGCGCGCATTTGCAGATGCTCTATATTCTTGTTGCGGAGTTATCCCGACATCTCTTATGGTTTTATCAAAACCTGCAATTATTCCACTATGCAAATCAAGCTCAGATGTTGGATAAACAACTCCATCACAATCTATTACTAAAACAGGCTTGGATTTACTTAATGCGTTCAATGTTAGCTCCACAAGCAGATAGTTTTTCCTCTATTTTCTCATAACCTCTATCTAGGTGATAAATTCTGTTAATTATCGTTTCACCACGACCAGCTAAGGCTGCAAGGATTAGTGAGCTAGAAGCCCTTAAATCAGTTGCCATTACTTCAGCTCCAGATAAACGGTTTTTACCACGAATGATAGCTGATGCATTACCGTGTATATTTATATCTGCACCCATACGCATCAACTCAGGAACATGCATAAAGCGGTTTTCAAAAATGCTTTCTGTAACCAAAGATGCCCCATTTGCAGTAGCCATTAATGCCATCATTTGTGCCTGAACATCAGTAGGAAAGCCAGGGTATGGCTCTGTCATTATGTCTGTGCCCATTATAATAGAATCTTCTGCGTCAACAATAAATCCATTGTCAATTTCTTCTATCATAATGCCACAATCAGTTAATACTGTTGCAACTGCTTCTAATGTTGAGATGGTTGCATTTAATATATCTAGTTTGCCTCTAGTTATTGCAGCAGCTATTGCATAAGTTGCGGCTTCAATTCTGTCTGAAATCACACTATGTTCTGCTGAGTGAAGCTCTTCAACGCCATCTATTATAATTTTTGAGGTTCCTGCACCTTCAATTTTAGCACCCATCTTATTTAGATAGTAGGCTAAGTCCTGAATTTCTGGCTCTTGGGCTGCGTTAGCAATTACAGTTCTACCTTCTGCTAATGTTGCAGCCATCATTATGTTCTCAGTTCCACCAACTGTTACTTTAGGGAAAATAATGTTAGCACCCTGAAGGCGACCATTTTTTGTCTTTGCGTTAATATATCCACCATCTAAATCAATTACTGCGCCCATTTTTTCTAGCGCATCAAGATGTAAATCAACTGGCCTTGTGCCAATTGCACAGCCACCAGGGAGAGAAACTTTAGCTTCACCAAATCGGGCTAGTAATGGGCCTAAAACTAATACAGACGCTCTCATTTTGTTAACTAGCTCATATGGAGCTACAACGCTATTAATACCAGATGCATCAAAGTTATATTTGAGCGATTTATAATCGCCTTTAACATATTGTTCACTAGCTAATTTAACGCCTAAACACTCTAACAAGCTTGACATAGATTTGATATCTGCAAGGTTTGGAACATTGGTTATAACTTGAGGTTCTTTAGAAAGAATAGTAGCCGCAAATAATGGAAGAGCAGCGTTTTTTGCACCGCTTACATAAATCTTACCATGTAAAGGTGTTCCACCAACTATCTTCATCTTATCCATTAGTCACTACCTTAGCAAAAATCTATATTTAAAATTTAGGTTGCAATCTATACCTAAAATATTTCTTTTCCAAGCAAAACTTTTTACTCTTCATTTTCTGTGCGTGTTTTTCGAGCTTCAATCTGTTTTTTTCTTTTTAAGAGGTTTGCTTTAAGTGCTTTTGCCTCTTTCTCAAAGCGCTTATCTGACACTATAAAACCAAGTGTTTTTTTATCTTTTCTACGCTTTGTTTTTGGTTCTTCGCTCATTATATACTCATTTAATTACATGTTTATAAAACTATCTAACACAAAATCTCAATAAAACAAAATTTTTTTATAAAGTTCTTGCAAGATTTATAAGTCTCTTGTAAATTCCTACTCGTAAATGGTTATATGCCGTTGTAGCTCAGTGGTAGAGCACACCCTTGGTAAGGGTGGGGCCGCAAGTTCAATTCTCGCCAACGGCACCATTTATTTTAACTTCCGCAATGTCGGGAGTTTTTTTATGCCTATTTTATGGATATCTAAATAAAAAGCCTCTAGTTAAAAGAGGCTTTATTTATGTTTAAGATGGTTGTTTCTGGGTTTTTATCAGAGATAAAATTATTCCACCTGCTAGTAAAGCAAATGTAACCGATAAAGAAACAGCCGGAATAACCTTAAACCCAATAAATGGGAAGAAGATTTTACTTCCAATAAATATAAGTATGATAGAAAGAGATTGCTTAAGGTACTTAAATCTATTAACTGCCTCTGCTAGCAAGAAATAAAGCGAACGTAAGCCTAATATTGCAAATATGTTACTTGTGTAAACCACGAATGTATCATTTGTAATTAAGAAAATAGCAGGGATACTGTCAACCGCAAAAATAACATCCATTATTTCAATAATAATAAGCGTTAATAGTAGGGGT
Source organism: Rhodospirillales bacterium (assembly GCA_003252195.1). Taxonomy (GTDB): domain Bacteria; phylum Pseudomonadota; class Alphaproteobacteria; order QKFK01; family SZUA-500; genus SZUA-500. The sequence continues at coordinate 24,193 of QKFK01000280.1, read as the reverse complement.
GTTGCATATAATTTACCAAATTTTCTAACCCAAAATTTCTCACCTGTAAGGTGCTTGGTTGCCCTTAAATGCTTGCGCACAAATTGGAATAATTTTCCTTCGGTTAAATCTGCCTCATCTTCATCATGAAACAGCATTTTCACACCAGTAAATATAAGGAATACAGAGAATACATACAAAATCCAGTGGAATTGTGCAATTAAGCTAGCACCTAACAAAATCATCACAGCGCGCAATATAATTGCCCCCATAACGCCCCAAAATAGAACTCTATGCTGGTGTGTGCGAGGAATTTTCATAGATGTAAAAACCAATGAAATCACGAAGATATTGTCCATAGATAAACTAAATTCTACCAAATATCCGGTATAGAAAAGGAAACCTGTGTCCTTATTTATCTCATAGCATATAAACAAGCCAAATAACACCGCAAGGCCAATATATGAGGCACATATTCTAAGTGTTTCAGAAAACTTTGGCTCCGATGAATGTTTATGAAAAACGCATAAATCTAAATATAACACGCTAACAACAACAACCGCAAAAACTAGCCATAACCATATAGGAGCACCAGCTTCTACAATGTTAAGAACACTCAATAAATTTTCCATATTTTCACCATAAACACTTAATTATTCATACCATAATATTTATATGCCAATATCTAGCTTATATCAAGAAAAGTCGGTAATAAATAAACGTAATTATGCAAAATCTATATTGAATTTATAATTTAGCAGATGTAGAAATATACTTATGCGGGTGTAGCTCAGTTGGTAGAGCGCAACCTTCCCAAGGTTGATGTCGCGAGTTCGAATCTCGTCGCCCGCTCCATAATTATTTTCATCACTCTGATGGTATTAATATCTTCCTGAATGCATTATTCGCATAAAGCCAATTAACACAACACCACAAGTTTGATTATCGATAAAGAGATTTGTAATATATGATATTTATATTCACGCAAACAGTTATCGTCAAAAGATACTTTATCAATATTTATAAATAGTGAGATTGCTGACATATCAAATATATTGATATAGCCTAAAAATAGGGTGTTCGTGTTTTAAGCGATGTGAACGTGTAATGACACGTAATTTATAAATTATCTCGCTGAGAATTAGTTATATCAAAATCTTATAAATAAAAACACTGTAAAACACATATAAAACACAATATGTAGTAGGTGTAACCTGTAAAATTAATATAGGAATATTTTCTTAATTATCAAATGTGATATTTATTATAGCAATTACTTGTTGAGTTCCATAATTGTGAACATAATTAAAATTCAATTTAATCATATGGTTACGCACATTATTTCCTTGCCATGTATTATACATAATATAAATTATGCGACAAATGTGTATAATCAACAAACATATGTCTGCTTATCATGCAACTACACTATTACTTACCTAATAATCACTAAAATTTATTAGATATATTATTTGAATAAATCCATTAAGTTTGATTTTTGTACTTAGATGCAATTAGAAATATTATTAAGGTGAAAATTAAATTTCATGCTTTTTAAAAAGTCTTACAAACTTTTTGCTCTTATAATCAGTTAGCAATTTGAGAGATAGATTTGAAACAAAAGTTTTGTATTACGACAACCTACTAAGTCACACAGCAAATATTCTTTTACAATATCTTCTATTATAAAATCAACCGACACTGTAATAATGGACTTGTTCGAAAATAATATCTTCTATAGTTAATCGCTCACACGCTTCTAGCGAGATGTTACGAATTAATCTTCCACTTCTATTATCATTCCATCGTAACATGGATGAATAAAATCTGGAGTGTTTCTATTTACCCAATCATAATCCATTGATAGTCCCATATGTGTTAAATAAACATTTTCTGGCTCAATGATATCAGCCCATTTAAGAACTTTATCTATATTTGCATGTGTTGGGCTTTCTTGTGGTGTCATACAACCAACAACCCAATGTTTAATATTCTTTAAGCTAGATAAAATTTCGTCACTCATTTCCACAACATCGGTTGTATATGCAAATTCCTTATTAAACTGGTAACCTACAACCCCTATCCATCCATGGCTCATAAATAATGGCTTAATAGATATTCCATCATTGAGTTCAATTGGAGCATTTTCAATAACTTCATGTAGATTTAACCATGGCCGATAAAGAACAGTTTCGCTGTTATTATTATCTGCAAATGCATAACCAAAACGACTTTTAAGCTCGACTATAACATCTTTACTAGCATACATATCAAGCCCAGATTTCATTGCTCTATTAACCTCACGCAATTCATCTATACCATGCGTATGATCTGCGTGCCCATGAGTGTACAAAACCTTGTTAATTTCCTTAATATGGTTTGATATTAGCTGTGAGCGCAAATCTGGACCAGTATCAACGAGTATTTTATTGCTTTTAACTTCAATAAATGCAGATGTTCGAGTGCGAGCATTCTTGTAATTACATGAATCACAAGCTCCCCAACCCCTACTTATTGACGGAACCCCACATGCAGGGCCACAACCTAATATCGTTACTTTCATTTATTTTTTTGCCTTAGAAAACAAATCAAAGAAGTTATCATATGTTTTTTTACCAAGTTTCTCTAAGGAAACATCTTTTAGCTTAGCTAATAATTCTGCTGTATACAACACATATGAAGGCTCATTAAGCTTACCTCTTTTTGGTATTGGAGCCAAATATGGAGCATCTGTTTCAACCAAAATCCTATTTAGTGGAACATCTTGAGCTATAGCTCTTATTTCTTCTGACTTACTAAATGTTATAATTCCTGAAAAAGATATATAAAAACCTAGGTCTAAAGCTACACTAGCAAGCCTATCACCAGCAGTAAAACAGTGAATAACGCCTTTGAATTTACCTTTGCGATATTCTTTCTTTAAAATATCAATTGTATCTTGGTCTGCATCTCTTGTGTGAACGATAAGAGGCAAGCCTGTTTTTTGACAAACTCTTATATGTTTTACAAAGTTCTCTATCTGAGCATCTTTAGTGTCTGCACCATAATAGTAATCTAAACCAGTTTCACCTATAGCAATTACTTTTTTATGAGATGATAATTCAACCAAATCATCTATATCAAATCTTTCCAGTGGATCTTCAACATACTCTGGGTGAACCCCGACAGAGCAATAGATATGTTTCCATTGCGACACAAAAGAAATCAAATTCTCAGCTTCTGATATTCTTGTTCCTGCAGATAAAATATATTTAACGCCGTTGTTTTCGGCTCTTTGTAAAATGTCATCTATTTGATTAGAAAAATCTTCAAACTCAAGATGGCAATGACTGTCAACTAACATCTTTTATTGCCTTAAATTACATATAACCCTGTTATAATATTTATAATTGTTTGTTTTTTATCAAGGTTAAGCGTTTTTGTTTTTATTACTTGTTCATTGATTGAATAATCATAAGAAACCCAATCATCAACGCATCTTAATACTGATATTTTATTTATCAAGCTTTCTTCAATATTATTTATATACCCTATATTCTGAGCATTAACAATTCGCTTTAACAATATAGATATAAACCTATGTAATAATTCAATAAATACATCAAAAACATCTTCATCAATAACAATCTTCTCTGCCAGAGTAATAACATTATTTAGCTGAACTCTGGGATATCTATCTAAGCTTTCAATAAATGAATTATATATTTCCATAATGTTATTATTAATGATGGCAGTCGCCTTACCACAAGAGCCAGAACTCAATTTATAAAGCCCTTCATCATTAGAAACAACCTTTGCAAAGTCATCCATCTTTAATGGAGCAAAAGCGAGCTTAGCGCATCTAGATTTAATTGTTGGCAGTATAGCATTGGGATTGTGCGATATTAAAATTACAATACTTTTTTGAGGTGGTTCTTCTAGTATCTTTAATATGGCGTTAGCTGATGAGAAGTTAAGCTCATCAACGGAATCAACGATTACAATTCTCCAGCCATTGTTAGCAGATGTTTTTGAGAAGAATTTGTTTATTTCCCTAACTTCATCAACTGATATTACTGTAGTTTTCTTAAACTTCTGCATATCACTTTCATCTAAAGCATCTCCTTGAGATATTGCTTTAGCAATTTTTTCTCTATCTTCTTTTGAGTAGCCTCTATCAACTATTTTAAGATCAGGATGTGATCCTGAAACTATCTGCAAAACATTTGGATTAGCTTCATTAAATGATATTGTATCAGAATTATGAATATCATCTGATGAAAGAATGAATTTAGCTAAATTATAGGCAAATGTAGCTTTACCAATTCCTTTAGGGCCATAAAACAACCAACTACCAGCAATTTTACCAGTTTTAATGGCATTTAATATAATCTTTTCTGCATTTTCATGACCTAACACCCGATTATTTTCTATCGGTGATAAATTTTTCTGCTCTGATGGCATTATTTTTCAAATCCGAAATGTTTTATAACAGTTGCCATAATATCATTATGAATAGAAGCCATATCACGTTCGCCATTGATAATTGCGCAACGTTCTGGTTCATTTTTAGCTATTTCAAGATAACCATTACGTAGATTCTTATGGAACTCTATATCAAGATGCTCAAATCTATCAGCATCTCCACCTCTAGATAAAGAGCGTTTAATGCCAACTTCTGGGTCTAAATCGATTATAATTGTTAAATCTGGTTTAAAATCACCTACTGCAATTTTATAAAGCTTGTCTATCTCAGATTTCTTAATTGAAGATTCTTTTTTATAACCAGCGCCTTGGTAAGCATAAGTTGAATCCGCAAATCTATCACTAATAACCCATTTGCCCCTATCTAAGGCGGGCCAAATAGTTTTTAATAAATGGTCTCTTCTAGCGGCAAAGAACAACAATGTTTCAGTTGTTGCATCCCACCTATCCGTCTCACCCGTAACTATTAATGAGCGAATATGTTCTGCACCTTCAGATCCACCAGGTTCTCTAGTTTGTATAGTTTGAATGTTGCGCTCTTCTAAAGCCTGACACAAAAGAGACGCCTGAGTTGACTTACCAGACCCCTCGCCACCTTCAACAGTAATAAAACAACCTTTTTCCATTAATCTGCCCTAAGATATTATAACAAATAACCTTTTATAACTGCAGATATTTTACCAAAGATACCTTTTTTAGCAACATCTTTCCCAGCTGTTAGGTCATATGTTTTAATTTCTTCTCCAGTAACAACTTTTAAAGTGCCAATTTTTTGTCCTTTTTTAATAGGAGCTTTAATAGGAGCATTGTAAACAACAGATACTTTAGTTTTGTGTCTATCAAGTTTTTTCATTGTAAGATCAACGTCTTCACTAACAATCATAGGAACTAAATCTTCTTTACCAATCCAAACTTCAGCATTAGCAACAGTCTCGCCAGCTGAGAAAAAATGATAATTGTCAAATTCTCTAAAACCCCAATTTAAAAGCTTTTCAGCTTCATCACCACGCTCTTTATTAGATTTAAGGCCATTAACAACAACAACCAAACGCCTATCACCTCTTTTAGCAGAAGCAGTTAAACCAAAACCAGAATCCTGAGTATGACCAGTTTTAAGACCATCTGCATCTGGCATACGGTAAATCAACGGATTACGATTGTGTTGTTTAATATTGTTATATGTGAATGCTTTTTCTGAGAAAACAGGATAATATTCAGGGAATTTTTCTGCCAATATAGAGCCTAATAAAGCCAAATCATACGGCGATATTTTATGATTGTCATTTGGCCAACCTGTAGCATTGGCAAAGTGAGCCTCTTTAAGACCAAGCTCTTTAGCTTTTAAGTTCATTTCATAAACAAAATTTTCTTCAGAACCAGAAATATTTTCAGCAGCTACTATACAAGCATCATTACCAGATTGAACAATTATACCTCTAATAAGGTCTGATACTTTAACCTTGCTATGAACAGGCAAATACATTGTAGAGCTTTCTGTCTTTGCCCCACCTTTTGACCATGCGTTTTCACTAACAATAAATTCATCATCGAGTGATAATCTACCGTCTTTCAAACGCTCAAAAATCATATAAACAGTCATCAACTTACTCATAGAAGCTGGCGCCATCATTTCGTGGGCTTCTTTAGAATATAGCTCATATCCACTTTTAGCGTCTATAAGAACAGCTTGCTTTGCACTTGTTTCAATAGCGCTTGCATTTAATGAAAAATTAGACACGCCTAACAATAGCGTCGCCGTGAATAACTTTGCTTTGTTTAGCTTTAACATTTTTAATTCCTTAAGTTTTTAATTACTCACCCAACAACAAGTTTGAGTTTGTTTGCGATGACACAACATCTTTAACTATTCTCGCATCTGAATAACCGATAGCTCTCAATTTATTAAGAGTAGTATTAATATCAGATGATGAAACAGCTTCACCAATTCTAACTCTATATAAGGTTTTTCCATTTATATTAATAGGTGAAACACTTGATTTTGCTATAGTAGACAGTGAAGATGCCAGTTTATTTGCGCTATCAACGTTAGAATAAGCGCCAACTTGGACTGAATATACCTCACCAGCAATTGCTACAGGAGCCTTAGTCACTGCTTTTGAAACTGTTTTAGAAACCACAACTTCTTTAGATGGAGCGACAGGTGCGTTAAGTGATTGAGGAACAATAGATCTTGGCTTTGCAACAGGAACATCCATTTCATCAATCCAACCATCTTCGTCATCTTTTTGTGATTTTGGAGGGTTGTTTGCAAGCTTTGGCATAAACATATCAGGTGTTTTTTGAGGAGGATCAATCTTCTCAGAAGATACATTTGATGATGGATAAGCAGATTTTGGAGCCACATCATCATCTTCATTTAAAAGTTTTCTTTTAAGGTTTTTGCTTTCCTCTGGCAACACCTCAACACGAACCTTAGCAGTTCCTTTTTCTTTAAAACCAAGCATTTGCGCAGCACGTCTAGATACATCAATCACTCTATTATTAACAAATGGGCCTCTATCATTAACCCTTAAAACCAACGAACGTCCATTTTCTAAATTTGTTACTCTAACTATAGATGGCAAAGGAAGTGTTTTGTGAGCAGCTGTAAATGAATTCATATCAAAGATTTCACCATTAGCTGTAACTTTGCTATGGAACTGAGGTCCATACCATGAGGCTGTACCTACTTCACTATATGAATAGTCTTCTTTAGGATAATACCAAATTCCATCAACTTGATATGGGTTGCCAATTTTATACGCACCAGATGATCCATTAATAGATGAAGACTGACGTCCACCAGAGCGAATCAAGAAACCGTTATCTGTACAACCTTGTATAAATAACGATAAACAAGCTAATGCTAAAATTCTAAAAAGTTTATTATCTCTATGTTTTATCATAAAATTAACCCATACCCAAAATAGTTCGCATAACTTACATTCTAAATTTAAGTTAGTAAAGACTTAGGTTTATTTTTTTGGTTTTTTTCTTGGTAACGGTGGATAATAACCTTTTTCTGCGGTATATTTATCTAATCTTTCCACAAACTTGGCTGACGGATATCCATCTTGTGGCAACAAAAGTTCCTTCTGGATTTTTCTCACCGCATCACGGGTTGAGCCCCCGTAGACACCATCAACTTCCATTGTTCCTAAGCCAACTTGGTTTAGTTTAGACTGAATATCCTTAACAATTTCTTTACTAAAACCTTTTTCTTGAGTTTTTTTAGCTTTAACTGATGTTCTGGAAACTATCAAATCAGCTAGGTTGCCAACAGCTAAAGAATAAAGAATCGAGTAATTCCAAGACATTATAACTTTATAATTGGAATAAACTATATATTTATCCCCCCTATGCCCCTCTGGCAATATTATTGCCCCTTTCATCTCAAGGTTTGGTAATAATTTACCTTTAGAATCCATAACACCCTTTTTGCGCCAATAAGATAGAGGCTTCTTAACAGATATATCAGCCTCAGAAAAATCAAAGTCCCACGGTACAGTTATTTGACGCCCCCAAATTTCCTCTTTATCCCAACCTATTGAAGAAAGATAGTTGGCAGCAGATGCCGCCGCATCTGGAAAAGAGTTCCATATATCTTTTTTTCCATCTTTATCATAGTCTACAGCATATCTAAGATATGTAGATGGCATAAACTGAAAATTACCCATAGCCCCTGCCCATGAGCTTTTCATGTTTTTTTCTTCAACTCCAGATTTTTCTATGGCTTTTAATAAGCTAAATAACTCTCTTTTAAAAAACTCAGGTCTTTTGTTTGCGTATATTAATGAGAACAAGGCATCTACAACATCAAAATTCCCTTGATATGAGCCAAAATTAGTCTCCATACCCCAAAATGCGATTATATATTGTGGTTGTACTTCATATTCTTTTTGGAGTTTCTTGAGCAATTTATAATGTTTATGATACAAATCACGCGCTTTGTTTATTCTGTCCTTTGTAAGCATCATATTCATATATTGAGCATAGGTCTTAGTTAGCTCTGGCTGATGATTAGACAATTCCAACACTTTTTTATTGATATTAGCACTACTAATATACTTTTCTGCAAGTTCTTTTTTAACAGATTCTTTTTGAGCTTCTTCAATAAGTTCTTTCTTTAATGCATTGATATTATTACCTTCACTATCAATCACACGACCAATAATGCTATTTGCATTTACAGAACATGGCGTCACGAATAAAAAGGTAACAACCAATAAAAATGAAGCAAAATATTTATTCATATATTTATAAAAATCCCCCAGAAATTCATAGAAGAGATTATATAAATATAATAATAAAATTTTGATTAATGCTGTTTTAGCAAAATAATTATATTTTTTTCAAAAACTTATTATTTTTCTCTTGACCTTAAAAAAAATATATGTCAAAAATACGCCTGCAATCGAAAGTTATCTCATGGAGGGATGGCAGAGCGGTTGAATGCAACGGTCTTGAAAACCGTCGAGCTCGTAAGGGTTCCGTGAGTTCGAATCTCACTCCCTCCGCCATAAAAAAGCCAGTCATTAATGACTGGTTTTTTATTTTTAAAAATCCTGCAGTTCTGCGCCTTTTTAGGGGTATCATTTCATATTTTGACTTTAGCAACCTCCTAAAACAGAGAAATATATTGAATTTATACGCTTTCTATACCTTGCCCATTTTCCCTAAGTCAAAATCTCCCCACAATAAAAGCGGGTACCGAAAGTACCCGCTTTATTTTGATTACGCTTTTGTTTGGCGTAATTATTTGCTTATTAATTGTAACTAGCTAGCTTTAGTCCAGCTGGTTGCAATAGTTGGAGCAAGAGCTGTGTTAAGTTCTTCATCATCTGCAATACTTGCTGATGATGGAGGGTTAAACGCACTCATAGCTTGAACTAAGGCATCAACCTGAGTTTTAAGCAATGTATCGCCATTAGATAGCTCAATCGCATCTATCATGTTAGCGTCATCACCATTAAACCAGTTTTGGATAGTTACATTATCGCTAGTTCCAAGAACAGATACCGTTAGGTTATTACCTGATTGTTTGAACCATAGCTCATCTGAAGTAATATCTTCTCCAAATGACAAGGCATCATAACCATCACTATCTTGGTTGATGATAGTATCTTTACCATCACCTATTGAGAATGAGTAAGTGTCATCACCAGCCTGACCGTATAATGTATCATTACCAGCACCACCTGTTAGAACGTCATTATCAGTACCACCAATAAGAGTGTCGCCACCTTCACCACCGAGTAATGTGTCATCACCAGCATCACCTTGTAGGTGGTCACCAGCGGTTCCACCGATAAGCGTATCGTTACCAGCTTTACCATATTCAACAACTCTGACTGTTGATGTAGAACCATCTAAGTAATCTTCACCAATGTTACCTTGTACGGTTTCAATTGAGGCATCACCTAGATTAATGCTCATACCAGAAGTTTCTTGGATAAGAGCTGTATCAGAACCTTCTCCACCAGTGAAAGTATCATCTGAATAGACGTACAAGCTATCATTACCAGCTCCGCCGTCCATAATATCTGCACCTTCACCACCGATTAATGTGTCGTTGCCTTCACCACCGAGTAATGTATCATCGCCAGCATCACCTTGTAGGTGGTCACCAGCGATTCCTCCGATAAGCGTATCATCACCAGCTTTACCATATTCAACTACTCTTACTGTTGATGTAGAACCATCTAGATAATCTTCACCAATGTTACCTTGTACGGTTTCAATTGAGGTATCTCCTAGATTAATGCTCATACCAGAGGTTTCTTGGATAAGAGCAGTATCAGAACCTTCACCACCAGTGAATGTGTCATCTGAATAGACGTACAAGCTATCATTACCAGCTCCTCCGTCCATAGTATCTGCACCTTCACCACCGATTAAAGTATCGTTACCTTCACCACCGAGTAATGTGTCATCACCTGCATCACCTTGTAGGTGGTCGCCGGCGGTTCCACCGATAAGCGTGTCATTACCAGCTTTACCATATTCAACTACTCTTACTGTTGATGTAGAACCATCTAGGTAATCTTCACCAATATTACCTTGTACGGTTTCAATTGAGGTATCTCCTAGATTAACACTCATACCAGAGGTTTCTTGGATAAGAGCAGTATCAGAACCTTCACCACCAGTGAATGTGTCATCTGAATAGACGTACAAGCTATCATTACCAGCTCCGCCGTCCATAGTATCTGCACCTTCACCACCGATGAGAGTGTCATTACCTTCACCACCGAGTAATGTATCATCACCTGCATCACCTTGTAGGTGGTCATTACCATCACCACCGTCTAAGTAGTCATCGCCAGCCTTGCCGTAGATAACATCTCTACCACCAAGTCCTTCAACATAATCACTACCAGCAGTACCTTGTACAGTGCTATCCTCATCATCACCAATGATAATGTTGTCATAAACAGGTTCTAATGGATATTCATCGAGCAATGTAACTGTAGTTCCATCAGTAAAGGTAATATACTCAACTCTACCTTCATGATCAGCATTATAATAGCTATCTAGTACGATTTTAGAGGTTTCATTTAGCGTAAATACTAGGTTATCACCATCACGACTAGTGGTGAAATCTGATAATGTAAGGTCTCCTAATACCTTTATCGTATCTTCTGCATCAGTACCAGTCTCATAAATAGTTTTTATACCATAATCTGGTTCACAACCAATAAATGATCCTTCAAAATAATATGTATCATTGCCAGTACCACCAATTAGTGTGTCATTGCCATAACCACCATGAATTTCATCGTTACCAGCACCACCATCTATATAGTCATTCCCCCATGAATCATCTATAATATCGTTGCCATCTCCGCCGTAAATATGATCATCACCCCAAGAATCTTCTATAGTATCGTTGCCATCTCCGCCGTAAATATGATCATCACCCCAAGAAACTTCTATAGTATCACTACCATCGCCACCATAGATATAATCGTTACCTGTGCTACCTGTTATTACATCATTGCCTTGGAAGCCAAATATAATATCATTGCCTGTTGTGCCGTTTATAGTATCACCGGAGGCTGTTCCATGTATGGCATTATCAATTCTCAAAACTGTTCCATCAGCAAACTTAAGTTGCTCAACGGTTCTGGAGTAACCACTGTCTGACATACCTTGATAGTAAAAATCCCATATTCTTATTGAATCAGTAGTTCCCTTAATTGATATAATTAAATCTTGGTATAAACCTCTGCTTGCAGGGCCTTCTGCTGGAACATATGAAAACTCTAAATCACCAGATGATATACCTTCTCCGAACTCAATCGTATCAACAATCGATGAGTTATTATCTCTACTCTCTAACAAATCATCATTACCATCACCAAGATTGAATTTGTATATATTTGTATAACCTGAACTACCAGTTCCATCCGCAGCAACAATCAAATCATTACCTTTTCCACCTTCGATATAGTCATTGCCTAGAGAGCCATTAATAATATCATCGCCGTCACCTCCGTAAATAATATCATTCCCCAAGCTACCATATATAAGATCATTACCTGATCCTGCATACACGACTTCATCGCCGGACCCAGTTTTAATAACATCAAATCCATCTGTTCCATCAACTTCTCCTGACGTACTAACTATAGATGGAGTATCTATTCTCTTAGTAGTTCCATCAGAAAAAGTTAGCAATTCTACTGCTTGATACAAAGCAAAACCATTTTTATAATAATTACTAATTGTAATTGTATTATCATCTCCTTTTACAGATATAACTAAATCAGTTGTAAACAATGTAGAATCTGGCGAGTAGTGATTGACTAATGAAAAATCCAAATCATCATAAGCTATGCCTTCACCAAAAACTATTTTATCGATAGCTGTTCCGCCGATAGCCTCACTTATAGTTAAATCACCATCTCCTAAGTTATATGTATATGTATCTGCAGCCGATGAACCTGTAACTGTTGTCACGCTCTTTCTCCTCACCAAAAGTTGTTAAAACAATGCAAAGGTTGTATCATAAATATTTTATATAAACAACTATTTATTAAACCTTTAGTTGATGCATTTTTGTATAACTGATATACAAAATTAGCTATAGACTTTTGGGTTAGATTAGGTTAAAGATAAGCCTTTATAAAATTAAGATTTTATTAAGCAATTTTTGAGTGTGGCATAATGGCAAAAAAAAGCAAGGCAGATGAAGGCATAGCTATCGGCAAAATTGAACCTAAAAAGATAGAAGCCAACCCTTCACAAATACCTGATATTGACACAGGTTTAATATGCTTTGTTATGATGGCACGCTACTTTGAAAAAGTTGCCGACCCAGACCAATTAAAACATAAATATGATCGCCAAAACCGTAAATTTGATGACATAGATTTACTCCGTGTAGCTAAAGAATTCTCTCTAAAAGCTAGAATTATCAACACCTCATGGGACAGACTAGCTAAAACACCATTACCTGCAATCGCACATGACGTTAATGGTGATTATTTTATATTAGCCCAAGTATCTGAAGATAAAGTTTTAATCCAAAGCCCAAAGATTGGCAGACCTGAAAGCATATCAAAAGAAGAGTTCTTAAAAATCTGGAAAGGCTCATTATTGCTTCTTGCTTCACGTCAATTTATTGCAGGCAAGGACAGCAGGTTTGATATATCTTGGTTTATACCTGCGATTGTAAAATATCGTAAATTATTTGGTGAAGTTTTACTCGCATCATTCTTCCTACAGCTCTTTGCTCTTATATCACCATTGCTATTTCAGGTTGTAATTGACAAAGTGTTGGTTCACCGTGGCTTAACCTCACTTGATGTACTGGTGTTTGCATTAATATCGGTTTCTATATTTGAATGTGTGCTTGGTGGGCTCAGAACGTACATCTTCTCTCACACCACCACCAGAATAGACGTGGAGCTTGGAGCTAGATTATTTAGACACCTTATAAGATTGCCTCTAACCTACTTTGGAGTACGCAGAGTTGGTGACACTGTTGCCAGAGTTAGAGAGTTAGAAAGCATACGTAATTTTATCACAGGTTCTGGCTTAACCTTGTTTATTGATATTGCTTTTACATTTGTGTTCTTTACTGTGATGTTCTTTTATTCTACCACTCTAACCATCATAGTTTTATTATCTGTTCCTTGTTATGTGGTTTTATCATTGCTTTTAACCCCAATATTAAAAGCACGAACAGATGAGAAGTTTAAACGTGGAGCAGAAAACCAATCATTCTTGGTCGAAGCGATTACGGGTGTTGAAACTGTAAAGTCATTATCGGTTGAACCTCAAATGCAAAGAAGATGGGAAGAGCAATTAGCTGGTTATGTATCATCTTCATTTAGAGCTTCTCACATTAGCAATATTGGTCGCCAAGGCATTCAAGTTATCCAAAAAATCACCACAGCATTAACCCTATGGTTTGGGGCAAGGCTAGTTATGGATGGTGATTTGACCGTGGGGCAATTAGTTGCTTTTAACATGTTAGCAGGAAGAGTTAGCTCCCCTATTTTGCGACTAGCCCAGTTATGGCAAGACTTTCAACAAGCCCGCATATCTATTGAAAAGTTGGGAGATATATTAAACACCAAAACCGAACCATCAACTAACGTATCAAAAGGCTCAATGCCAAGCATTAGGGGCGATGTCTCTTTTGACAAAGTTAGCTTTAGATATAAGCCTGATGCCCCAGAAGTCTTAAAGAAAATATCTATGGATATTAAAGCTGGAGAAACCATTGGCTTTGTTGGGCCATCTGGCTCTGGTAAAAGCACTATTACCAAATTAATCCAGAGATTATATATTCCAGAGAGTGGTAAAGTAACTATCGATGGTATTGACATCGCCTCGGTTGACCCTGCATGGCTCAGACGCCAAATTGGGGTAGTATTACAAGAAAACTATCTATTTAACCGCACGGTTAGAGAAAACATATCTCTTGCTGACCCTGCCATCCCTATGGAAAAGATTATGCAAGCAGCAAAACTTGCTGGTGCACATGAATTTATTTTAGAATTACAAGATGGCTATGACACCATTATTGGTGAGCGTGGTGGCACCTTATCTGGCGGACAAAGACAACGTATCGCCATCGCCAGAGCATTGGTAACCAACCCAAGGATTTTAATATTTGATGAGGCAACATCAGCCCTTGACTATGAATCTGAGCAAGCCATACAACGCAATATGCAAGGTATCTGCAAAGGCAGAACTGTGTTTATGATTGCTCATAGATTATCCACGGTTAGAGATTGCTCTCGCATTATCACTATTGAGCGTGGTGAAATTGTAGAAGTTGGCTCACATGATGAGTTACTACAGAAAAACGGTCGTTATGCTCATTTGTGGAATTGTCAAACATCTAAAAAGTCAGAGGATGGTGACAATGAATAATTTAAAACAAATATATCAGGCATTTTATGACAAGCTATATGATATTTACGAGATTGTTCGTCATCATCTATCAATTGCAAAGAACGCATTCTTGCTTGAAAAAGAAGCTGGTCCAAATCGCCTAACAGGTATGAATAATTTAGAAAAGACCTTTTTGCCTGCCGTCCTAGAAATCACAGAAAAACCACCTTCACCCGCTGGCAGAATTTTAGCTGTAACTATTATGAGTGCGTTCTTGGTGGCATTTTTATGGGCTTGCTTTGGTGAGATTGACATTATCGCAACAGCAAGGGGCAAACTAATCCCAGCATCACGGGCTAAAATTATCCAGCCATTAGAAGCAGGTATAATCACAGAAATATTAATTGAAGATGGACAAGAGGTTAAAGAAGGGCAAGCATTAATCAAGCTTGACCCAACTCAAACATCAGCGGACATAACCCGTATTAATGAGCAAGCATTGACCGCACAAATCGAGGCAGCCCGATTACGTGCTTTAATCAATGACGATCCTGCCAATAACTTTAACCCACCTAAAGAAGCATCTGCACAATTAGTCCACACACATTTAGACTTATTAAAAGCAGAGATAAAAGACAAAGAAGCCAAGCTTGATGTTATAAGAAGTGAGATTGATAAAGCAAAAGCACAAGCCGATGTAAGTAAGGCATCTATTACAAGGTTAGACCGTATTCTCCCTGGTCTAAAAGAACGTATTGACGCTAAAAAGAAGTTAGTTGAACGCGGAATTTCTGCCCGCATGCCATTCCTTGAGCTTGAACAAGAGTTGTTAGAAACTCAAGGCGATAGAGACGTTGAACAAAAACGCCTAAAAGAAACAGAAGCAAACATCGCCTCACTTTATCAATCTTTAGAGCAAACTAAAGCCGAGTTTAATAAAGATGTATCATCAAGACTAGCTGATGCAGAAGCACAAATCTCTGCCTTAGAGCAAGAGCTAATCAAAGCGACTGAAAAAGGGCGTTTAACCACTATCACCTCACCTGTTAATGGCGTCGTTCAACAATTAGCTGTTCACACTATTGGCGGTGTTGTAACCCCTGCCCAACAATTGATGGTTATTGTGCCAGATGGGCATGAGCTAGAGGTGGAAGCCATGGTCTTAAACCGTGACATCGGCTTTGTTAATGATGGACAATTAGCCGAGGTTAAGATAGACAGCTTCCCATTCACAAAATATGGCACAATCCCAGCCAACCTTAAACATGTATCGCACGATTCAGTTCAAGATGAGCAAATGGGGCTAGTTTACCCTGCCCGCCTTATTATGGCGCGCAATAAGATTAAGGTTGATGATAAATGGATTAACCTAACCGCTGGTATGGCCGTAACAGTTGAGGTAAAAACAGGTAAACGCAGAGTTATAGAATATATCACCTCTCCAATTGCCAAATATGCCCACGAAAGCATCAGAGAAAGGTAAGATATATATTGTGGCTGACTATATGAGTTAACTACTAATAATTAACATTGTTCTACTCTAATAATAGCAAATAACAACAAAAATTAAGGTGTGTTATCATTCATTAAAATTCACAGATATCCCAGAAAATTCCCTGTTATTATTTTAGGGAATTTACGTATAGACAGTAGAGTTTATCTAGCTTTTATCCTCAGCAAAACATTATAAAACCAATTATTCACAGTATTTTCACTGTTTATCAGATCCATTCTTGTATGCTCGCAAGCATTTACGCATACTGCTCCGCCATAAAAAAGCCCGCAGTTCCACACCTTTTTAGGGTATCATTTCATATTTTGACTTTAGCAAGCTCCTAAAACAGAGAAATATACTGAATTTATACGCTTTCTATACATTACCCATTTTCCCTAAGTCAAAATAGCGTTCATATAATAAAAAAAGAGCCTGAATAATCGGCTCTTTGAATATATTTTTGTATCTAAATTTATTTACTCATAAAAAGCTTTATAAATATAAATTAGTTACTGTTTGTGCGTCCAAACTGCTTACGCATATTTCGGTCATGTTTCAATTACTCCTTACTAAATAAGCTATCATTAACTGTATTTTCTAAAAATTTCTCAATATTTCTTCTTTTCCGTTTATCCTATATTTCCAAGTTCTAAATTTTTTATGACATATGAAACTCAATGGAGGAGTACCGCGTGTTAGAAACAGCCTTTCAATAGCAATATTTCTAAAACTTACACATACCGCCCTATAAATTATCCCCTTTTTAGAAATCACTCTTTGCTCAGCAATGGATATTAAGGCACTAGTATCTATTCCCACCAAGTGAAGACTATTTTTCTGTACACGTATTTCCGTATTATAATAAACAGCATTACCAACACCTAATATTTGAGACCAATGAAAGCCCATATATTTGGTTTCAAACGGTGTTTCTAAATTCTGAATAGTGTCTTTATTTATATATGTAGCTCTCTCAACATATGTTTTAGGTATATACATAATAAGAAAAACACAGAACAAACCAAAAGGAATCACATAAAATATAGCTTTGATTGTTTCTCGTATTCTTTTGTTATTTTGGGATAGTTTGTATGAAGATAAGAATGCTACAAAATATGATGAAATCAATATTGAGCGACTTCTCCAAAATATTAGATATAGTGTGCTAGCCTCTATTCTAAAATGGCGTCCTTCATCAACATATAATATAAATTTATAACTAAAAACATATACCAAGATTGAGCTTATAAGCATTATAGCCCATTTTTTTGCATAAGAATTATAGGTTAGTTCTTTTACTAAATAATAATAAAGCTTCCAACATAGCCAAGCCAGAAATATAAAAATAGTATATACCAGCACTCCAACATTTACTCCTCCAAAAGCACATATATAAAACAAAATTATAGATAACACATAAAACCCATCCATAAAAAATCGTTCTTTAGTGAAAAGGCTCTTGAAGCTAAGCTACATAGACGATGTAAAAAACAATTCTATTAGTCCTTTGTCATCATTATTCTTTTCTACATTATCACCCATATCAACCTCACATTTAGAACTTAAACAACCTAAACAACAGCTAGGTTCATAAAAACCTACCAAAACACTTATTAAAATTTATATTAAAAGAAAATCCTCACACCCTCTTTTTATAATCACATTGTCATTATACATTTTTAACAGACTACTTCAAAATCAATTAGATTTTATGCTTTTTATTAACTTGTCTGCTTCAGATATATAATCTTGCATAGCCTTATAATTCACTGTCTCAGATGCTTTTGATTTTTTAATAAAATCAGTGAATATTTTATCAACTATTCCATCTAGCCCCGCCTCAATGTGGCTTTGAATAACTAATATATTATCAGCTTCGGCTGCTTCAACTAACCCATAGTTAATTGAACCATCTGGCTTAACGCTATAAGCACATGGGCGAAGTTGCGGGGCGAGCATATCAGCACCCACACCTTGATGATGAATACTATAACAACCGAAGGCTTTGTTTTTATTGCCAATGTTTAAGCAATCACCCATAAAGCTGCTATTTAAAACTAAAATATCGTGAGATGGTTTTAGATAGTGCCTGTGTTTAGGATTATAATTATTTGACAAACGCCACTTGACTACCTTTTCTGGTGATAGCAAAAATGCTTTTGGATCTAGATGAACATCATCATCAGGAAAAACATCTGGTAGATGCTGGATTAACTTACCAATATTATTAGTGTAATTAGGGTTGTTCTCTATATAAATATTGCCCAAGATTACATTAAGAACCTGCATTCCACGGCAAATACCTATAATTGGCTTGTTTTGCTCAATCATAGACCTTGTGATAAAATCTTCTTGATAAAAACGAGCGCTTTCTTTTTCTTCGCCGTCTATTTTAGTTTTATCGTGTTTATCACTTCTGTAATATTTAGGATCGACATCTCCGCCACCAGGGAACACCACTCCAGAGATGTTATCACAGACAGTTTTATAATCATCTAAATGAGGTATTAATGCCGGAACAGCACCACATAAGTCTAAATAAAAACATATAAGTTTAACGCCACGGCGACGGTCTTTAATTCCATTGTTTTCTACAATGTCATCATAAACACCAATAATTGGTTTCATATTTTAATATTCCATATATTAGTCACTATTAAAATTAAGCACGGAAAATTAGCATATATCAAGAAAATACTTTGATTTGATAGAGTTTTATATAATATAATCAAACAACAACTTGAAAGTCACAAATGGATATTTTAGCAGACTTAAAAAGGGAAAAACCCTCTAATAACACCCTTTATCACTATTGCTCTTTAGAAAATTTTATGAGCATTGTGGAAAGCAAAAACATATATTTATCAGACGTTACACAAAGCAACGATTATGATGAGATTTCTTGGGTGTTTAAAGTTGCTAGACAAGATTGCTATGAGGATAACTACCCTCTTCACACCAAAAATATTAGAGAAACAGCAGAAAACAGACATTCATTTATTCGCAATGATTATCACGAATATGAAGGCCTAGTTTATGGCGTATGCTTATCAAAATGTGATGATAAATTATCACAATGGCGTGGCTATGGTGATGACGGTAACGGTGTGGCAATTGGCTTTGATATTAGCATGTTTGCAGAAGACTTTTGTTGCCCAGATAATAGCCTGTATCCCAATGGCTTGTATAAGGTTGAATATTCAAGAGAAAAGCTAGAAGAAGTTATTTCAAAGCTATTTAATGAAATTGAACCTCACGATGCCCAAAAAGGATTGCTAAAAATAGCACCTGCATTTAAAAACCCATCATTTTATGAAGAGGAAGAATGGCGCTTTATATATACGCCAAAACCATGCCCTAATAATTGTGATGAAGCAAATGGCATAAAATTTAGGCTAAAAACAGCAGATAAAATCAAAACATACTTTGACTTTCCCCTATTTAATTCTTTTACCAACAACCCAATAAAAGAAGTGATATTAGGCCCTAAAAACCGCACCTCAACAAGCTGTATTGACCTATATTTGAACAAGCTTGGCTATAAGGATTATAAGGTGAAAAAATCTGCCTCTTCATATTATTAATTAGCATAACTAATTAGACTTAGTTATTTATAAGAGGTCTTTCTATTCTAGAGCGAATTTCTTCTGCTGATGTTTTAAATAATTCTACAGCAAAGTCTGAAACAACTTTTTGCTCATTATCTGTGTTTTTAAAAGTAGTAAATTTATTACTTGTTTCAACCGCAGAAAAACCACCCTGAACCACCGTGCTTTTAATATTTACCATCATATTTAAGCGGTTAACATCGCCATTAATTGGGGTTATTTTTGCTTTAACAATGTTACTGCTAATGATGTAATCGGCTTTAGAATTATCTTCTGTAATTTCAATATATGGAGATGACACAAAAAAATCTTTAACCTTATCAGCCAAGGCTTTTGACTTAGATCCATTAAAAAATTCTGTGGGGCTTACATATATTTTAACTGTATTTGCGCTTTTTTTATACTTTACAGTTTTTAATATTTCTTCAATATCTGAGTATGAAACGTCTCCAGAAACTTTAACACACACAGAATGTTCATGTTCTTGATTAGTAGTAAGCATTAATGAGTGAATATACTTCTTAGAGATATCTGTAACAACTGAATTAAAGCTATCCTCTTCTACTATAGGGCGCAAAGATTTTAGCTTATCCATGTTTTCAACAGCAAATCTCTGTGCTTCTGCTATAGCTCCTGCCCTTAATGAACCAATATTATTGGTATTATCTTCAGCTAGACATGCCTCGCCAGAGACAAACTCTTTACCACCATCTGCAAATGATAAAGATGGAAAAACAAAAAATAATAGCAATAAAATTCTTAGCACTACCACCATGAGCCATCTTCAACAAGTTGCCTAATATTATCTCTCCAAATACCAACTAGATGCTCACTTGGATCATACAAACGCACACTAACCTGATAAATAAGCTCCTCACTATCCTTAAGCGTAGCCTCAGTTAACTCTATTGTAACAAAATACTTTTGTGGCATCTCACGCACAAAGGCAGAACCAGTTGGTGGGGCGATATAAAATTTTGTGTCAGGATTTATCATTCTTTCAAAAGAGGTTCTTACATCTTCCTCAGAGATAAAAAGCTTACTCAAATTCTTAAAAGATTTAAGATATATGGCTTGAGATGATGGAGTATCGTACACTTTTTTATCTATAAGCATGTCCTCTAATGACATCTCTAGAGCTTTAAGAACATCTGCCGTTTGTACATTCTTATCTTTTTCTTCAATTGCAGCTGTGTTTCTGCTCCAAAAAACAGGCAAAACCACATTATGACAAGCCGATAAAAGCGACATCAAAACAAGCAAAGAAAAATTTTTCACGATATTACCCCTAGTCAATATAAAAAAAATCCCAATATTTATGAATGATAATAAAAAATAATCTTAAATTACAGTTTTTTGTTCTATTTTTTTAAATAAAACATTATAATTGTATCTCTTGGATTATTTTATTAAAGATTATTTTTAATTGATTTAGCTTACAATTTGTATATTGTTAGGGATTAAAGAATGTTCACAAATTCGGAGAGAGCAACATTGCCAATTAATTCACAAGAAGATAATTCATTATCAGATGCAGACATGAATTTTTTTGCAGATTTCTTAAAGTCTCGCTCAGGAATTGTTATAAAAAGAGATAAAGAATACTTAGTATTATCTAGACTACGCCCCATTGCCAAAACACGCAATCTTCAAGGGAATGTCTCTGCTTTAATCAATCAGCTTAAAACATCTAGAGACGAAGCCCTTGCCAAAGAATTAGTCGAGGCAATGACTACTAATGAGAGCTTTTTCTTTAGAGATGGAACTCCTTTTACAAATCTTGAGAACCACGTGGTTCCAGAGCTTGTAAAATCAAGAGGAACAACAAAAAATCTTAGAATTTGGTGCGCAGCTTGCTCAAGCGGACAAGAACCATATTCTATTGCTATGCTTTTGGAAAATTTAAAACTTAAATACCCAGGGTATAATTTTGAGATTGTTGCAACAGATATTGATAATAAAATTTTAGCTAAAGCTAGCGCTGGCGTATTTAGCCAGTTTGAAGTTCAAAGAGGCCTTCCAATTCAGTATCTAATTAAACACTTTGTTCAAACTGATAGAAACTGGGAAATAAGCACAGAAATCAAAGCCAAAGTAAAGTTCACCAATTTTAATTTACTTGATAGCATGGCTATATTAGGCAAATTTGACATTGTTTTCTGCCGTAATGTCTTGATCTATTTTGATAAAGCAACCCAAGAAGACATCTTAAAGAGAATTAAAAAACAGATGAATCCTAAATCATTTTTATTCTTAGGAGCATCAGAAACAATCTTAAATGTACAAGATGTTTACTCTCTTATCCCTAATGTTAGAGGAACATATCTAACGATTGATTAGATTTATCATACATATGAAATTATAAACACTAGTAATTTTCTGCATTATTTTTTATGCGGAGATGCTTAATGACAATATAAATATCACAATAACCTCACCCACTATAACAAGAACAAAAAACTATCTGTGTTTTTTTGATTTTTGTTTAATCATATCTAACGAGTAATCTTTAACCTCATTTTTTATGTTCTTTTTTAGTGCCTTCATTATATCTTTGTTACTAACAAATCTTAATACTGAAGAATGAGGATTATCAATTTTATGTAGTTTTTCTAAGTTAACCCATTTGAATTTAACTAGTTCTTCTGTGGCTTTCGGAGCGAAGCTATCCTTATCACCAATAATTAAATAATATTTTCTAATTTTATTCTCAGATAATAGTTTACCAATCTTTATTAGACTTGAGGCATCAACCTTTATCTCAGCTTCCTCAAACAATTCTCTTGTAGCTGCTTGCTTAGATTTCTCGCCATCATCAACATGCCCACCAGGAAAACACCACTGGCCAGAATTATTAGAATCATCTCCACGTTTACCAACTAAAATCTCATTATTTTTTTTATCAAAACACAATACCCAACTAGTTTTGCTATCCATAACTCACCATAAAATTAAGTTGTACTCATATTTATTTATATATTAATATCTTTAATGTCGCAACCCTTCAATATAACCACTTACTAATGAGGAATATTATGAAAAAGTTTTTAATAGCATTATTTGCAATATCTATGGGAATTGCACCAATAGCACAAGCGAAAGATTCTGATAGCACAAGTTATGGCAAAAAAACTGAGCGCATGCACGAGCAAAAAGGTAAAGCTGAGAGTAAAAGCCAATATAAGAAAGAAAGTAAAAAGAGTTATTCATACGAAGAAAGAATAGCAAAAATTAAAAGCAAGGCAGCCGAACAAATCAAAAAAATAAATTCATCAGACAAACCAGATGCCCTCAAAAAGATTTCTATCAGCCATGTTAAAGAGCGCGAATCACTTCGCTTGCGTCATGCAAAAGAAAGCAATGATCTTAACAAAAAAAAGAAATGGAAAGCATCAAAAGTAAATTTAAAGAAGAAATAAAGAACAAAATAAAAAATAAGAAAAGCAGTTCAGAAGATACAGATAACGAGGATGATGACAACGAATAACAATCATTCAAAACAGGCTGTATAATCAAATACAGCCTGTTTTTTTATGCGGTCAGTTTATTTAGATAAATATCATCTTATAAAGTACTTCTTATCATCCATGATGTCTTTTCATACTCTTTAAGGCTTCCTGTTAGCAGATCAGCAGTTACAACATCGTCCACCTCATCAGCCTTTGATATCACTTTTCTTGATGAAACTACTATCTTCTCAATATCAGCAAGTAAAATCTTCAACATTTCATCAATAGATGGCACTTCTTTTTCTTCTGCTATCTGTGTAAGCTTTGCAAATTCAGAAAATGTTGCTGGTGCTTTAAATCCAAGAATTTGTATTCTTTCAGCCACTTCATCTACAGTCTCGGCTACCCCCTCATAGATATCTTGGAAAACTTTGTGCATTGTAGCAAATGACCTACCTTTTAAATTCCAATGAAATCCTTGCACCTTCAAATATAGTGAGTATGTATCAGCTAATATCTTTGATAATTCATCTGCTAGTTCTTTTCTTGCTTCTTCTTTTAGCCCTATATTTACATTTACCATTTTTAACTCCTCTTTTTGGAATGATAACAATTATTGTTTACTATTAAAAAGTAGCATATTGATTTTGTATATTCAAACGATTAATATCGATAGTATCAATCGCTTTTTTCGATAGGATAATATGAAAAATTTACCATCAACCAAACAACTACAATATCTAGTATCTCTATATGAGACATTAAACTTCAGCAAAGCAGCGCAAAAGTGCTTTGTTGTTCAATCTACTCTAAGCGCGGGCATTAAAGAGCTGGAGAATATTATTGGT
>QKFK01000059.1 GCA_003252195.1 Rhodospirillales bacterium | reverse complement strand
GCGTATCTCTTCAATTAGTTCTTATTAACTTGTCAAATAACTAAATTTGGGACAAACCGTCCCGTGCCTTCTTCGCTTCCGTCCCGAAGACAAGACTGTTTCTATACCCACCAATAAACATTGTCAAACACTTTTTTCAAAAAATGTTTAAAAACATAACATTAGCATTATGGGTTATAAACTAAACCGCAGAAACCCTTAAGTTTGCTATTTTTACTAATAAATAATATAACCTTTAGTATAGCAAAGAATCGCATAAGAATCTGATTCGCAACCACAAATACCAACTATAAATGATACGGATTCCTCTGTTCTAAAATTTGATTCTCGGCTGATTCTTGGTTGTTTAATTTGATTCTATGGTTTATAGTTGGTCTGTATTGTTGTTATTATATATAATGTGAATGGAAGAAATCATCATGAAGAAAAGCTGCAGCTTATTAATCTTATTATTGTGTTTTGTTATTAGTGCCTGCACACCAATGGCTCCTGTTTCATCAACTAAAGTTATGACTGGACCAGACGCGGAAGAAATACCGCCATCATTTGCACAATTCCCTGATATCCCTTTTCCTGAAAAGACAGTTATGAATCTATCTAAGACAAAGATTTTAGGAAGCGGTGACAGCTGGACAGGGAGCATCGTCTTTAATGCACCTTATAATACAGGAGCGATGTTCGACTTTTACATGTCTGAAATGCCAAAGTTTGGCTGGGAAGAAATTGCTGTAGTTCGCTCAGAGATGAGCAACCTTATATATTCTAGAGGGAATCGCGTTGCGTTAATATTAATTGGCGCATCAACTTCCAACACAGAAGTATCTTTAACCGTAGTTCCTAGAAAAACAAGTTCATCAAGAACTGCTCAATAATATATGGTAGGTGCGAAATGTCTTTAAAAGCTACTTTTTCAAACATAACCAACAAGGTGACAGAAAAGTGGAACGACATGAAGGCCGCCAATGATGATTGCGCCATATATTATTTATCTGAAAACCCTGAACAGTCTCGCCGTTTGCGGAATATACTAAAAATGGCGGAAACGAGCTCTCTAGGTTCCGACCTTATGGCACAAGCTCGAGCTAATAAATATAGCCTATCTATGGTTAATAATGACACATGCACTGTCGGTTCATGCAATGCTAAAAATAAAGAACTTACATTAAATGGCAAATTCAATGATTATAAATTGATTTGTGCAACATGGCACGAATCTGCTCACTGCGAGCAAAACGCTATTGAGGGGATTTTAGATGTAAATAAATACAACTACCCTTCAAAAGTTATATTCTATCGCTCTAAAGAAGCTGATGCCGTAGCTAAGGAAACTTTATCTGCGTGGCAAGCAAAGGAAAATGGCTATCCAGATATGTGGGAAGAAATGCTTTTAGGTGATCATAGAGACGTCGCCAAAGCAATGGAGTTTCACTTGAAATATAAAGACACTCCTAACAAAGAAAAAGATGCCTTGTTTGCTGGATTTAACATGTGGTTCCGAAACTTTAATTATCGTGAGCATTACGATAATAATAATATGGTAAAGTACATTAAAGATTCAGCTAAAAAAGGACGATACATCACTACAGGACTTGATGTTGATTTAAATCTGCTCGCAAACAAAATGTGCTCATATAAAGGCGAAACATATTTTAAGGAAGATGCATCTATATTATATGAGCCATTATATTCAGCAGTTAGCCCTAATACATATAGTGCTTTGTGCCAAACAATTGATGCTATGCCCGTAAGCCCACAAGAAAAAACTCAATCTGGCGCTTATGACTTACAAGTTTATTCATACCTTGATCCTTTTGGTAAAGCTCAAGAACGCGCCGAAAAAGCTATGGATAAAAAATTAGAACAAATAAAGCTGAATAAGCTTAAAAATCATCGTCATTAATATAAGCCAACCTATTAATCACGAAACTCTCTCTCGGATTAAGTCCGCCATATTCATATATCAACATTATTCCTTCGCTAGCTCTCATCTCTTTATATATAAGGATTAGTTAGCAACAGTTTGTTGATAGCTCATGTTTAACCAATTAGTCTATTTGACATTTATGTAAATGTGAGCTTTTACATAAACGCACGACACAAAAAAAGGGAGCCGAAAAGCTCCCTTTATCTTATTTTGAAAACTCAGCAGATTATCTACGTTTGCCACCGCGTGCAGCTTGCATATAAACAGCTTTGTTGTTTCCTTTTTTCTTTTTATTCTTGCGATAGTTATCACGATTGTCTGTTTGTTTTTTAGAATCGTAATCTTTTCTCTTACCGCCTTCTTTTTCGTTAGAGTTAGCAGCTTTATTTGGGAATTTGTATTTAACAAAGCTTCTACCATCTTTGGTTTTACATTCAAACTGTTGAGGTTTGTCGTAATCCAATGTTTCCACAACTTTATAATCTTCAGTAATTACTGAATATTCAAAATCTGGAGCCATGAAGTTATCATTCTTATCATTGATTGCAATCCACTTGCTCTTCTCAGCTGCAAGTGTTTTTACACCTGCTTCTGAAAATTCAATTTTTTGTGAATTAGGACGAACCCATGATTTCAAACCACATTCTTGAGCTACTTCTGCTCCAACTTTAAGTTGGTGCATACCACCGTGAACAGGAATAGCGTAAACATCTTTACCCTCTGGCTTATTTTTTGTAATTGCTTGATATACTTTTTTACAATCTTCTTTTGAGCCATGACCAGAAGCGTGAGGCCCCCATACAAAAGGAATACCCATAGCTTTGATTGAAGCTTCAATCTCTGCCATAATTTCTGGAATGTTATTAACAGGGATAGTGTTCTGTGTCATAACCACAACATCTGTCTCTGGATTCAACTTAAGCAATTGATGTTCGCCTTTTGCAGCTAAAGCCAAAGGAGCTGTATCTTGGCCAAAAGCACCAGTAATTGGCATAATGCAGTTTTTCTTTGGAACTTCTTTGCCTTGTCTTTCTACACGAGCATCAGTGATTTTCATGTCTGGTGAACCAAGGCTCTTCATATCCATGCCTGATTTTGCAAGTTTTTGATATGAATCAACTAATGAGTAACCCAAAAGAACAACGTCTTTAATGCCAGCTTTGTCAGCAGCTTGGTACAATGTTCCAAGACGTTGCATTGCAGTACCGAGCATTGGCATAATAATTCTTTTTCCAGGATATTGCTCTAATAGCTCTGCATATTCTGCAATCATAGAAGCTTCTTCTCTGGTTTCGCCTTCTTTTGAAACTGAAGTTGAATCTACTAAAACTGCGTCAACACCCTCTTTACTAATTTCTTCCATTCTTTTGAAATCAGTTGGATTGCCAAAAGGAATTGTTTGGTCTGCTTTCATATCTCCTGAGTGGAAGATTTTTGCAGATGGAGTTTTATAATAAACGGCTACAGCACCTGGAACTGAGTGAGAAACAGGGAGAAGCTCAATATCAACTTTGTTTTTTGCATCGTTTTCATTGATTGAATATTTGTTATCAATCTTAATTGATGGCATTTTATCAGGATCTAAATCTCTAGAGCTTGATATAATTGAGCGCAATTTATTAGCTGTGTAAGCTGAGCATACGATTGTTGGGAACTCATAACCCATTCTCAAATAGTGCTCAATACCACCAACGTGATCCATATGAACATGGTCTAAAACCATAACATCTACAGGGCATTCTGCAGGTTGACCGTCTTTTCCAAGATATTTTCTGATATCTGGAATAGATGAATCATAACCACTAACAGGTTTTTGCTCAAATTTTGAACCACAACATTGGAGGATAGTTGCTACTCTTTTATCATTTTCATCGAATACTTCAATAACGCCTGAATTACCACCGATTTGTTCTTGATTGTTACCGCCGATGGATTCCCACGTTGTTCTACCTTTACCCATTTATTTAATCCTTTTCTAAAAAACTTAGATCAAAAACCCGATTCTTAATAATTATCTGCCAATCTATTCCAAGCACTCAAGACATCGTCTAATACATGCTCATCTTTTGGTTCTGCAGATCCAGAGAATTCTGGCAAAGAAAGTATTAACTTTAATAGTTTCTTTTCATTGATATTAACTAGGTCTTCTCCTGCATATTGATCTTCAAGAGCAACAGCTATATCGCCGAAATTGTCCCAATCTAGTTTCATTTTTTCTCCTTTGGGCATTATCGCCACATTATTTTTAAAACCATTTAAGGTTAAGTTGTAATAAATCTTACCAAGACAAAATTGAAAATTCAATCTATTTTTGTCAAAATTGCGAAATTTTGCCCAAAAACATTAAAATACGTTATATTTCAAGGCACTTTCTGTTAGCAATTGTTATGTTTGCAATAAATGATTATTAGATATTTTGTACAACGCTCCTCTTCATAGACAAAAAAAAGAGGTGTTTTTCACCTCTTTTTTCGTTATTGTATCGCTGGAACGTTAAACTGCCCTATCATACCAGGCTTAATTTTCACGTTTCCATATCTCATATTATTGGTTTCTATGATATATCGCTCCCTATCTGTAAGGCTGGAAACATAATCATAAAAGCTTTTAGCTGGCCGTTCTTCTCTAAATGGATTTACCATATACAGCACACAACCTTGCGATTTTTCCGTCAGACCACATCTAGGGCGTCCTCTTGGTACATCTGGATTCGCGACAACCCCTTGCAAACCAGCATCGACATTCTTTACGGCTGGAGTTGTTATCTTTGCTGTTGCAAAACCTACAGCAAAAACAACAATCATCAACAATACTATAACCTTTGTACTCAAGAAAGATGGAGGAAGGTTCAAATCTTTTGCAATATTATTTTGATAATCTGGCTGCACAGAGACTCGTGGAACAACTGGCTCAGGAGCAACAGGCGCTGGCGCAGTCTCAAAAGAAGGAGTTGGAGGAGATATATGACTTGCATCGTCATTATCTTCGTCAATCTCAAAATTGTCTTCTTCCTCTAAATCATCAACGTCTATTTCCTCATAACCATATTCATCCTCTGCTGGCGCATTATACATTGGAGGAGGAACTGGTCTTCCGTGAGTCGGTGCAGGAGGCGCTGGACGTTTTGGAGGCATAGGCCTTTTTGCACCAGGAGGCATTGGTCTTTTTGCACCTGGAGGCATTGGTCTTTTTGCGCCAGGAGGCATTGGAGGTCTTTTTCCACCCGGAGGCATTGGCCTCTTACCACCCATTGGTGGCATTGCTCTTGGCGGGTAGTTATCTTCACTCATTTAATAATCCTCTATTTCTTTTTAGATGTAGCCGTGGTTTTCACAACCCTAACAATTCGTGGAGACATTAAAACAACAGTCTCAAATTCTTCTGAGCTACCAAACGCAGATGATGGAATTCCTATAATTAGGAAGTTTTCTCCAAACCTATTCCTTACATCAAATTTTGTAAGCTCTCCTCGTAATGTATCTAATGTAATTTCTGTAGACAAGCGATTATTTTCATCCAACGTTGCCTTAGACAATATAGATAAGTCAGATTCTGGATCTTCTCTCCTACCACATCGACCAACATCAAAACGTGAGCGCCATGAATTTGGCACAACAAATTTACCTTCTGAAATTTGTTGGAAAGATGCGTTGTTTAAGAAAAAGCTTCCTATATTTTTGCTATTAATTTCTGAGGAAGTTACCAATACACGACCTAACACGCCTCTACTAGATAACTTTATTGCTGAAGAACCATAATGATTGAGCAAGCTCTGCCATTTGATACCGTTTTTGCCATCTTTGGGAAAAACTCTAAACACATTAACATCAAACGCTATTAATATAGGTTCTTTATCCAAATAACCAATTAGCTCTTCAACCTTTGCTTTTCTTTCAGAGTCAGCCGTAAATGTTATGGTCATATCTTCCCAATCAACCAAAACATCTTTAATACCGTTGCCTCTAATAACATCTAAAACACCTAACAATATTGCGTCAGATTTAGGCATTTTTACTCTAAATTTTTCTTCCCGCTTCAAATTGAGTATTTTATTTTTTTCGTCATATGTGTAAAAGAAGCCAGATGCAGATGAAATCATATCAATAATATCTTTCATCTCACCGCGAAGTTTTTCTGCAGAAATTTTTAAGTAAGGGCCATCTTTTACCACAATTCTAATACCAGCTTGTTTAACTAATCTTGCGACAGCTTCTTCAGATGGCATTGTTGCAAAAGAAAAATCTTTTACAAAATATCGAGGCAATGCATCGCCTTCCGTATCTCGAACAACTTCCACCGCAGCTTTATTAAATGGCACGGCACTTATTATCTCTTGTTCATCCCAATTAACGTTACATCTAAGCGGTGCTTCTAAATTAAAAATAGCAGCATTGCGCGTTGTAACAGGACCTGACGGATGTTTCTTTGGCTTATACATCTCAACAGGTTCTAACGTTCTAACCGTACATGAGGCCAATATTAACAAACATAAAATTACTGCAAATCTACGCATTTCCTACCCCTCTTTCTTTGGAGGTGGGGCTGGATGACGAGGAGGAACACCTGTCGTCGATGGAGACGGAGGAGCCGGAGGTCTTTTAGCAATTTTAGCTGCAGGCGCAGGAGGTGGGGCTGGTTGCGGAGAACCAAACGGACGTTTCTTAGCTTGACTAGGTGGCGG
Organism: Rhodospirillales bacterium; assembly: GCA_003252195.1. Taxonomy (GTDB): domain Bacteria; phylum Pseudomonadota; class Alphaproteobacteria; order QKFK01; family SZUA-500; genus SZUA-500. The sequence continues at coordinate 1,563 of QKFK01000059.1, read as the reverse complement.
AGGGGGAGCTTTTGCAGCAGATTTTTCACCCGCCTTATCATATTCCCTCATATTAACACCACTTTCTTGCATTAAACGATTCATTAAATCATCAACGCCATCTTCACTACCATCACCTTCTTTTGCCAAAGCACCAAGCTTTTTGACAACAGCGTCCATATCATCGTCTTCTTGAAGCATGTCTGGAGTAGCATTAGCCTCCAAATCAACTCTAAAATCTTTTAAATCTTTTCTTAGTTGAACCAAGCCACCCTTAATTTTTTTCTCAGCATATGGGTGCAACTCTGGGTGATCCAACACATAATCACCGCTTGTGCAAATTTCATCTAACAAATCAAGCACATATCCAAAATGAGGGTATTGTTCTAAGCTAAGCCCGCCTAATCTAACACATCTAGCACTAATGCGAGAGATAGTTCTATCATAATAATCTTTTAGCAATATAAAATTATCTAAATACCACATGCTTTCTTCTGTAACTTTAGGAAGCCCCCCTGCCGTAGCAAGAGCCGTTTGTGGAGCTGCAGATGAAACAGAAACAGGGCGCTTTACAAGCACCTTTTTCTTAATGACTTTGCGGAGGTCTTCTCCTCCACCTGTTTGGTTTATATCTTCAGCCATATTATTACTTTATATTTCAACCACATTAATTTTATATCATCATATTATATAATCTATATAATTTATTAATTTTTAGCAAAGGATAAGTCAATCATACAAATAACTATTTATTTTTTTTAGTTTTTGACTTCTTTTCCACCGCATACGGATCATCGCTTGGTATAATTTCAACCTCTTCTACTGCATATGGATCATCAGAATTACCAATACCGTACACTGCTATTGCGACCTTAGATTTTACAGGCTTTTTACGTTTGTTCTTCGTTTTAGTTTTAGACTTAACATCTGCCTTTGCATCTATACTAAAGTAAATTGCATTATCTGCATCATCAAACACCAATCCAGCATATGGATCGACAGCCCAATCTGGAATATCTTTTCTAGATGGAGCATACGGATCTAACTGACCAGCAATATCAACTATTTGCGTATTAATTGGTTTATCTTCTTTTGCCACCTTTTTCTGAGCATCTTTTGTCTCTGACGATACTGGAATATTCATATAAACATCCTCATCATCTTCGTACATATCAAAGATATCGCTAATATCTACCTCTACTTTTTCACTTACAGCTTTTCTTTCGGCAATCTTAGGTTCAACAGCTTCCACTCCTATTCTGTTAGCTAAATCAGAATATAATTGATACAAATCATCTTGTGTATAGCCTGACCACATATCATCTTCTTCATATGAGCCGTAGTCATATTCATAATAATTTCCATCAGGATCATAATAGCCATATTCATCGTAATAATAACCGTATTCATCATAATAAGGCTCAAATGCTTGCTCTTCTCCCGTAGAATATGCCTGTTCTGTTGATCCATCCGTATAGGCGTAACCACCTGAACTATCCTCAGCGTAATACTCTCCAGAAGCATCACCGCCAGCTTCTTCGGTTACATATTCGTAAGAATATTCATCTCCTTCTTCACCTTCAG
>QKFK01000153.1 GCA_003252195.1 Rhodospirillales bacterium | reverse complement strand
AAATCCAGCAATTACCGAAACAAAGCCTTCTTTTCTTCTTGCTCTTAAGTATCTCCAAGATACCATTCTTTCAAAAGCAGAAAAAGCCATATATTCCTCGAGAAAATAATAAAGTTAACTGCCTATTTATATCACCTGAAACACGGATAAAACAAGGTAATTATATGAAAGAAATTATCTGTGTGGATAATTATAGAACATTAAAATTTTATGTGCTTATAAAACTAAAAAAAAGCCCATGTAAAACACAATAATACACGATAATATAAATTAGTTCTATGCATTAAACATTACGTGTAACTTATTGTTATTTACAGATATCTGATATCATTCTTATATCTTCGTCACTAACTTGATTTGAGTTAATATAAGCCTTACCATCTTTAATTTCTAGCGTGCCTAAATCAAGTTTGCCAAGCTCAATTCCTGATGAATCTAGACCATATTTTTTTGCAATATCAATTGATATATTCATCTTTATCTCTTTTGGAATATTAATAGAATATTCATTAGCATCAGCAGGCACTACTTTATTGCCATACACATCAAGACCAGCTTTATATTCTGCTGAGACATATTTGTTTTCTGTTTTACCAAAACTAGGCAGTTTATCACAATCTGCTTTTGATATTTCCAATTGAACTTCACCATCTTTTTCAATCTGCACTTTATCTTTCATAGCATCTTGAGCATTAGATAAACTTGGCAAAATTAATAATGTAAGTACAAGGATATATTTAATCATTTTTTCTCGCCCACATTGGTGATTTTTTCATAATTTCTTTATATGCAGGGCAGTTCTCATGATGAGCCCCTTCTATATAACCGATCCCCATCATGAACTCTTTCATGACCTCTGGACCAATAAACTTAAATTGCTTTTTAAACAATTTAGTCCACCCTTCCAAAGGTAAAGGATGATTAATTTTAATCCACTTAGCAAGAGAGCCATATTCTTTTATAAGAGCTTGGGCTTGCTTTGCATTATATATTATAGCCTCAATCTTACGTCTACTTCTGATAATATCTGGGTTATCAAGTTGCTTTAACACAAACTCTTCACCGAATGTAGCTATTTTATCAATATCAAAATCTGCAAAAGCCTTACGTAGACCAGATCTTTTTTTTATCATTAAATCCCATGACAATCCCGCCTGAAAAATTTCTAAACTCAAGCGCTCAAAAATGACAGTATTATCATCTGTTGGAAAACCATATTCAGTATCATGATATGACTTATGATGCGGATGCTTTTCAGAATATTCACAATACCAATTCATAAACTACACCCTCACCAAATGCACAGTAGCAATAGGACGCACACCGATACGCTCGTTAAAAGCGTTTCTAAGGGCAATGCGTGCAACTTCTTTAACTTTATCATCATTTGTACGTTCAACTACAGACAGTTCTTCTATTTCATCACAAACAGCAAATATAACCTCACTCATTAGCCCTGGGTCACTTTTCTCATCTGTAACATCTAATGCACTAACCTGTGGTGTCCCAATAATTTTGCCTTTACCGTCCATGACCAATGTCATAACAGCAGAAGTATTAAACGCTATCCTTTTACGGTTTTTCATATATTCAGATGCAAGTGAAACTAATCTATTTCCATCAAGAGCCATCACTCCAACATGAACCTCAGCAACTCGTTCAAACTTACCTTCTGGCTTTAATAAAATTAAATCACCATTTCTAATATCAGCAACTTGAGTAACACCAAGGCTTTCTGCCAATTCTTTATGAGCTACAAGATGAATATCTTCACCATGAACTGGCACAGAAATCTTAGGCTTAATCATCTGATACATTTTAGTTAGTTCTTTACGCCCTGGGTGACCAGAAACGTGGATTTTTTCATCTTTATGAGTAACTATCTTTACACCAAGATTAGCCAAATTATTTTGAACTCTAATAATAGATTTTTCATTTCCTGGAATGGGTTTAGAAGAAAAGAAAACTACATCTCCTTTACCTAAGTAAACATTCTTATGTTCGTCTTTAGAAATACGGTTTAATGAAGCCCTAGGCTCACCTTGTGAACCAGTACAAATATATAGCACACTATCATCTGCCATCATATTAGCTTGTTCTTCTGTTATAAAATCTACATCTTCTAAATAGCCACAAGCTCTGGCAGCACCTTCAATCTTCCATAATGAGCGACCAATCAAGGCTACAGAACGGCCACAATTTTTAGCCGCTAATGCAATTGATTCAACTCTTGCTACGTTAGAAGCAAAACAAGCCACAGCTATTTTCTTCTTATATTGCTTAAACAACCTTGCAAGGTTTTCCCTTACCTCAGCCTCTGAACCAGTTTCTGAATCTACATTTGCGTTAGTTGAATCACATACCAATGCCATCACACCTTCTTTAGCAAGTGTCTTAAAGGCATCATAATCTGTTGGATTACCAACTAAAGGAGTTTCATCAAACTTCCAGTCACCACTATGCAATATATTGCCGTATTTGGTGCGAATAGCTAATGAGCATGATTGAGGAATTGAGTGAGTTATACCCATAAATTCAATTTCAAACGGGTCTAAAAACACCCCATCACCTTGGTTTACAATATTAACATCAACCCTTCCAAGAAGGCTTGATTCATCAAGGCGAGAATTTATTAACTCTGATGTAAATTGAGTAGCATATATAGGGCATTTTAATTTTGACCACAAACGACCAATTGCACCATAATGGTCTTCATGTGAGTGGGTAATAATAATACCTAAAATATCGTCTTTGCGTTCTTCTAAAAAAGATATATCTGGCATAATAAGCTCAATACTAGGAATATACTCACCAGCAAAGCCAATTCCAATATCTACTATTATCCATTTACCATCGCAACAATAAGCATATAAATTCATGCCTATTTCACCGACACCGCCAAGGGCAACGAAATAAACACCTTTTTTACTTAAATCAATTTTATTAATATCATTATTCATTGTTATTATTACTTTCTTTATTGCCAAAGAAAACATCTCCAGCTGTTATTTTTATTGTTTGGCCTTCCTGTTGTTCCAATATTAAAGAACCATTTTCATCAACCCCAACAAACACACCTTGTTTACTATTACCAAACAAATTAATTGTTATATTCTGTTTTATTCCTTTTGCTTTTTTAAGCCATTCTTCTTTTATAAACCCAAATCCATTATTTTTCCACTCTTTGATTAATTCTGATAGCTCATTAGCGAATTTCTCAATAAATTCTTCTCTTGAAATATCAATATTTTCATCTTTAAGAGACGTTGGAAAATACAATGCCTTTATCTCTGGGATATGAGTTAAGTTAACCCCTACGCCAGCAATTACAAAGTTTTTATCTTTATAGCTTTGAGTTTCAAGCAGAATACCAGATACTTTTTTATCATTAAGTAAAACATCATTAGGCCATTTTAGCTTTATGAAAATATCTTTGCTTAATGAGCTAATAACATTGCTAAGAGCCAAACTAACCACAAAGCTCAATTGTCCACAATCTCTGTATTTTGTTGTTACATCAATTAAGAATGATACAAACAAATTTCCTTTAGGGCTTTCCCATTTACGGCTTTCGCGTCCTTTTCCTGCGGTTTGCTTGTCCGCAATTATGATAGTGCCTTCGTCAAAACCTTTATTAACAAATTCATGAGCTGTCACATTAGTGCTAGCCAACTCATCATACGCAAATATCTGCCAATTTATAGGAAGATTTACTTTATCAAAATCTCTGTGCAAACAGGGCAACGATTAAGCTCCTGCTAAAAGTTTTATAACAGCATTCGAAACATCAACAATCCTATCTGCAAAAACAAAGAAGAATATTGAAACCGTTGCAGAGCAAAACATTATAATATCAACAGGTTTGCTTGGTCTATCAAAGCATTCTTTTTCTGCATCAAAATATATAACCTTTATAATGCGCAAATAATATGAAGCAGAAATCACGCTTATCAAAACAGCAACAACTGACAAATAGTAGAACCCAGCAGCAATAGCAGATTTAAATAAATAAAATTTACCAATAAAACCAATGAAAGGAGGAATACCTATCATAGATAACATAAATATTGCCATTGCGAATGCCATAAATGGGTGATGTTTAGACATTCCTGCCATATCTGATATTTCTTCTGTTAGAATATCTTTGCTTCTAAGTGATAATATAATAGAAAAAGCACCAATATTCATAATCGTATAAACAATTAAATACATATAAGATGCCGACAATGAAGCATCTGTACCTACAACCACACCAATCAAAGCATATCCAATATGGTTAATTGAGCTATAAGCCATTAACCTCTTAATATTTGTCTGACGTATAGCACCTAAAGCTCCCACTACCATACTTGCAATAGCACATGCATATATAACAGGCTCTAAAATGTTTTTTGCACCAATAAAGCAACATACGACTAATTTTATCAATGCTGCAAATGATGCAAATTTTGGAGCTGTTGAGAAAAACGCCGTAACAGGTAAAGCAGCACCTTCATAAACATCAGGCAACCACATATGAAATGGAACAGCACCAATTTTGAATAAGAACCCAACAACCAGCATTAACATACCAACAATCATGCCAGCTTCAACATTATCTGCATCTGTTATTATGTTGCTAATACTAGAATATTCTATAGAGCCAGAAAATCCGTATAACAAACTAATACCAAATAGCATAATGGCAGAGGCAAATGCACCTTGTGAAAAATATTTAACGCCAGCTTCTGTTGAGCGCTCTCCACGCCTTTTATATGCTGCTAAAATGTATAACGAAAGAGACATTAACTCTGCACCTATATAAAGGCGCAATAAGTTATTAGCAGAAAGCATCACAATTGCCCCAACAATAGTAAAAGCAACGACAACGCAATACTCAAAACGACTAAAACTTTTAGCTTTTAACCAATCAATAGCAAAAACTATCGCCACCGAAGATAACACACAAATTATCACGGTAGTAATTGGCACAAAATAATTAATATTATTACCCTCAGCATCAAATATTGTTTGATAAGAAATACGAGCAGTGACTAACAATAAAACACTCATCACCCAGCCTAGAATAACAGGAGATGCATCTTTTCTAAGTACACCAATTAACAATATCAATATGCTAACAGCACTTAAAAAAACTTCTGGATGACTTAAAATATTTGATATTACAAAATTTAGCATATTTACCTCGTTAACCTACACTCATAGCAATAATTGTTTTTATAGTTGCATCATAAAAGTTTATAAAATATTCAGCATTAACTCCCATTGCAATTGTCAACAATGCAAGCACACCAAGAGCAATAAACTCATATGTAGTAACATCTTTTAATGCTAGAATTTCTGGTTCTGCGCGCACACCAAAAATAAATCTCTTAGTTAGATATAGCATATATCCTGCTCCCAATATCATCGATAGCGAAGCACCAAAAGCTACAATAGCATTAGTTTTAAATATTCCTGTTATTACTAAAATCTCGCCAACAAAGTTTCCTGTACCTGGTAAACCAATTGATGCAAACGCAAAGAAAACAAATAATGTAGAATATTTAGGCATTACAGCGACCAATCCACCATAATCACTAATTTTACGAGAATGACGTCTTTGATACACGACACCTACGCAATAGAACAAAGCTCCTGCTACCAAACCATGGCAGAGCATAACATACACAGCTCCCTCTAAAGCCTCTGTAGAACCAGAGAAAATACCTATAGTTACAAATCCCATATGAGCAATTGAAGAATACGCTATCAGTTTTTTAATATCATCTTGGGCAAATGCAACTAATGACGTATAAACAATCGCGATTACGCTTAAAGTATATACCATTGGCGCAAAATAATGGCTAGCATCAGGCAGTAATGGTAGCATAAACCTTATCATACCATAACCACCCATTTTTAATAACACACCTGCTAGAATTATAGATCCAGCAGTTGGAGCCTCAACGTGAGCATCTGGCAACCATGTATGCACAGGCCACATTGGCACCTTAACCGCAAATGATGCAAACATAGCAAGCCATAAATATGTTTGAATATTAGCCGCAATATGGTGCTGAGGAAGAGATGGTATATATGATGTGCCCGCATTAATGTATAAATATATAATAGCAAGCAACATTAAAACAGATCCAAGCAATGTATATAAAAAGAACTTAAATGATGCATATAACCTATTATCACCACCCCAAATACCTATAATTAGGAACATTGGTATTAAAACGCCCTCAAAGAATACATAAAAAAGAACTAAGTCTAATGCGCAGAACATTCCAATCATCATTGTTTCTAAAATTAAGAATGAAACCATGTATGTTTTGGCTCTTTCTTTAACACTATTCCAGCTAGCTAGCACAGCGATAACAGATAAGAATGCAGATAAAACCACAAACCAGATAGAAAGACCGTCCACACCTAATGCATAATATATTTTTGCATCTTTTATCCACTCAAATTTTTCTACAAACTGAAAGCCTGTTTGCTCTGGCTTAAAAGCCCATAACAAGTTAAGAGAAATAACAAAATTTGTTAATGTTGTTAGCAATGCAACATTGCGAGCATTTTTAGAAGCTTCTTCATCATCTTCTCTTTTAATAGAAAGAATAAACAACGCTCCAATTAGCGGAAGAAATGTTACTAATGATAAAATTGACCAATGCATATTTATCTACCCCACCAAAAACAAAATATATGCGCTAAGCATTAATAATAAACCAAACACGATAGACAATGCATAAACATAAATATAGCCACATTCCATCGCAGAAACTTTTGAAGCACCAATCTTTACTAATTTTGCTAAAGCATTAGGTCCACAATTATCGATAATTTTGATATCAACTATCTTCCACAAAAACTCAGCAAGTTTAAACAAAGGAGCAACAATTATAAGACGATACAATTCATCAAAATAGAATTTGTTCTTTATAAGAGCATAAATGTTAGAGAATTTCGTTGCTATAGAATGTGGTATATCTTGCCACAAAGCATATATAGCAGCTCCTAAAGCCATGCCAGAAAAAGCAAAAATCATAGGCAAATATTTAACATCATGCGGTATAGAATGAACCTTGGCACTAAGTTTATTAAAAGAAACAAATGACACTGATTTTTTCCAGAATCCTGCAGCTTCATGCCCAATAAAATAATCGTGACCCCACATACCAGAGAAAACTGCACCAACAGCTAAAACAATTAAAGGCACAATCATCACAGGAGCAGATTCTTTAACCATTGCCATTACTTTATCATCAGCTTTTGCCTCACCATGGAACGTGAGTATCATTAAACGTAATGAATAAAAAGCTGTAAGAAACACACCTGCAACCGCAATATTAAATGCATATTTTGCAGCAGGAATATTTGAAGCATAGGTTGCTTCAACAATAAAATCTTTAGAATAATAACCTGCAAATATAGGCATACCAATTAAAGCAAGTGAACCAATCCACATTAAGGCATAAGTCCATTTAATATTTTTCCATATTCCACCCATTTTACGCATATCTTGCTCATTTGACATAGCATGAATAACAGAACCTGCACCAAGGAATAGTAATGCTTTAAAGAAAGCGTGGGTAAACAAATGGAATATTGCTGCTTGATAAGCACCCACACCTAGGGCAATAAACATATATCCAAGCTGCGAACAAGTTGAATACGCAATTACCTTTTTAATGTCATCTTGGGTACAAGCAACTAGTGCAGCAAAAAGCGCGGTAGTTGCCCCAACAAAGCAAACCATATTCATGGCATATGGAGCAAGCTCAAATAATGGTGACATACGAGCAATTAAAAATATTCCTGCTGTTACCATTGTAGCAGCATGTATAAGAGCAGATACTGGAGTAGGACCTTCCATCGCATCAGGCAACCACACGTGAAGACCTATTTGTGCAGACTTACCCATAGCCCCTAATAACAGTAACATACAGATAAAATTAATTGAATTAAAGCTATGCCCAAGCAACATAAAACTATCACCTTTAAGTTTATGTGATAGTTTAATTATTTCTTCTATGTTAATGGTATTAAAGGTAAAATATATTAAACATATCGCCATAACAAAGCCAACATCACCTATTCTATTAACTACAAAAGCCTTAATAGCCGCCTTACGAGCAGATAGCTTTTCATGCCAAAAACCAATTAATAAATATGATGCTAAACCAACACCTTCCCAGCCGAAGAATAG
>QKFK01000247.1 GCA_003252195.1 Rhodospirillales bacterium | reverse complement strand
AGTGATTAATTCAGCGAATTTAGTATATACACAGTTTGTGGTATAGTGTCCTATCTTATCACATCTTATAAATCTTAAAAATCCTGTTCTGACTATCCCTTCAACTTCTTAATCTCCTTCAACAAATCCCTCGCATCACCATCCGTATCCAATTGCTCCACCAACTCCCCTTTAAAGGCTTTGGCTAAAAGGGCTTGTGGTAAGTTATCTATTTGCACTTTTAAGGTCTTGTATTTTGCTTCTATGGCATCGGCTTTGGCAAAAAGACTTTCTACCCTGCGAACGATTTCGGTTTGTTCTTCAAAGGATGGTAAATGAATTTCCCATTTTTTAATTTTAGACAAATTCAAATTTGGCTGATTTCCTCCTTCTGCTTGTTTTCTTATTTCTGCATATTGACTTAAGCAATAATAAAAAACATATTGCCTAGTTTGAGTTAACATTTCTGTATTTACTAGTGCTGCAATTGCTTGATTCGAGGCAGCTTCAATTTTCATCCAACCAACTTGCCCTCTTGTTTTACCTTCGCCATACATTGCAACAAGTAAAGTTTCTTTTGGGTATATTTTTGCATTCGATTCTTTTACAGCTAGTTCCGTAATAAACTCTTCTGCATGATATATTAATTCATTTTTTACTTGTCCAGATTTCAACCATGGTATTGTTGCGTTATTGTAATATTCATTAGTTCCTCTTTTAGGTGTTGCACCTGTTTTAACTGTAAAAAGTTCTCCAATAGTAGAATCTTCCCACTCCCCCAACTCTTTCCCTTCTCTCCATTCCTCAGTTAATTTGCCTGTTACGGCTTGGGTGAGGATGGCTTGGCGGAAGTTTTTAAGCAGTTGTGGTATGTTGGCTAAACGTGTTTTTACCTGCTCCAAATGCCCAAACAAAGCATCTAACTTGGCTACGATGCGTTGTTGCTCTGAACTAGAAGTCAACAAAACTGATTGGTCTAAAACATCAGAATTCCTAACTGCTGGATAACTTGCTCCTCTTTGTAAACCTATCAATGAGTTAGTAAAAGAATCACATATTAACTGATAAAAAAGAAAACGTGATTCAATATTTTCATTTAAACGAACCACACAGAAACCAGTTGAAGCAATTTGATTATTTAATTCAGTCTTTACTTGTGCTATTCTTTGTAAATTAGGTCTAACAGTCGATACTATAATATCACCTTCTTTAACTAATTGACGAGCTCTTGATGGTGCTCCATTTTTATCTATTTTCTTGGGTGTTTCTATGTCAAATCGCTCACTATTTACAGAGGATATATCAATATAATTGAAATCGGATACAAAAACATCTACAGGGTTAACGTTTTCAACTTTAACGGATATTTGATTCAATGTCACCCTAATCCAATTCTTCGGTAATGCTTTCTCCATTAGTTCAACTCCTTTATAATAGCATTCAACTCTTGGGTAATGGCATCTAATTCGCTTAAAGCTTCTTTGGCAATGTCTATAGGTTCGCCAATGTCTTCGGTTTTGGTAATGCTATCGTCGGCTATCAAACCTAAATCTAAAGAGTCGTTCTTTTTGGCAATAGCTTCACGGCTAATGCAGTTCCAGCGCTCATCTTTTACTTTAGCTCTATGCTCAGCATTGTAAGCTTTTTCAAAGTCTTCAAAATGAGCTTCGGTAAAAGGGGTGCGTTTACCAAAGGCGGGCATGTTGGTACGCATGTCGTAAAACCATACGTCTTGGGTGTTGCCTTTATCGGTTTTTCCTCGCTCAAAAAACAGCACGTTGGTTTTTACCCCTGCTGCATAAAATATACCAGTGGGTAGGCGTAAAATGGTGTGTAAGTTACACTTGTTCATTAAATCGGTACGTACTTTTTTGCCGTCGCCATCTTCAAACAGTACATTATCGGGCAACACAACGGCTGCTCTTGCACCACCGCGTTGGTGCAAGCTGCGGTAAATGCTTTGCAAAAAGTTAAGCTGTTTATTGCTACTTGGGTACACCAAATCGGATCGGGTTGGGTTTTCGCCTCCCTTTTTGGTTCCAAAAGGTGGGTTGGCCAATACCAAATCTATGTTTTTAATTTCCTCGCCCAAACTGCTTAAGGAATCGCCTAGCACAATATTGCCCTCCATGCCGTGCAGAAAGGAGTTCATC
>QKFK01000151.1 GCA_003252195.1 Rhodospirillales bacterium | reverse complement strand
AAAAAAACCGCCGTAAGTGGCGGTTTGTTTTGGAGCGGGTGAAGGGATTCGAACCCTCGACATCAACCTTGGCAAGGTTGCGCTCTACCCCTGAGCTACACCCGCATAATAAGTAGAACGTTGCTTTTATTGCGCATTATTTTGTTTTTTGCAAGTAGATTTTTCATTTTTTTTCATTTTTTATGTTTCTCGGTGGATATATTTTGCTAATAAAACCCAAAAACAGTGGTTTTGCAATGATTGTTGATCGGGCTTGCAATGTGTGGTGATGCTTAATATATTGACATAAATTAAAACGAATCGTTTTTTGAAGGTATTTAATATGGAAAATAAAAACATAAATCCGAATCAAGTTGAATATATATATGATGCAGACATGGCCGATTTTGAGGCAAAGGTTTTAGAAGCCTCTATGAATGTTCCTGTGTTGGTGGATTTTTGGTCAAGCACATGTGGTCCTTGTAAGGATTTGATGCCGATACTAGAGAAGACTACAAAGGATTATAATGGCGCTTTTAATCTTGCAAAGGTGAATGTAGAAAAAAATCAGGCGATTGCAATGCAACTCAGAATCCAATCTGTGCCAACTGTATATGCTTTTTTTCAAGGAATGCCTGTTGATGCTTTTGCTGGAGCAATTAAAGAAAGCGAGCTTAAAAAATTTATTGAGCGCGTTTTTGCGACTTGTGGTTTGCCATTGTCTGGCAATCGTGGGCAAGCAATAGACGAGCTAATGGAACTTGCGTTAAAAGCTCTTGATGATGGCGATATAGATAGCGCTGTAGGAGTGTTTAGCCAAGTGTTGCAAGAAGACCACGAAAATTATAAAGCCATGGGAGGCTTGCTTCGTTGTTATGTTAAGTTAGGTCAGATTGAAGAAGCTAAACAAATAATCGCTCAGCTAGATGATAAAATAAAAGCTAATGAACATATAAATGCTGTTATCAAAGCAATTGAGCTAATTGAAGAAAGCCCAGATGCATCTATTATAGATGAGTTAGAAGCCAAGTTATCTAAAAATCCTGATGATTTAGGAGCTTGTTTTGAGCTTGCAAAAGCTTTTTGCGGGGTTTCTAATTATGAAAAGGCTGCAGAAGCACTGGTAACTATAATTAAGAAAGATGCAAGTTGGAACGAAGGCGTTGCCAGAAGCCAATTGCTCAAAATTTTTGAGGCATTAGGAAATACCCATCCTATGACTATAAAAGCGCGTAAAATAATGTCGGTATATTGTTTTAGTTAAGAGGTTTGATATGTCAGAAAAAAGCGGAGTCTCTGAAAGCTTGCTTGAAATGTTGATTTGCCCAGTAACAGGCGAGAATCTAGAATATGATAAGGAAAAAGGAGAGTTAATCAGCAAAAAAGCTAAGCTGGCCTTTCCAATTAGAGACGGGATTCCTGTTATGTTAGTTGAAGAAGCTCGTAAATTGTAAATCTAACAATATGTATAAGTACTTGTTTTTGCATAATTTATAAAAAAAAATTAACAGAAGCTTTACATCTGCTTCTAGGGTTGTATATTCACGCTATAATATTTCTTAAAATATTAAAAGAGAGAGAACAATGAAGATAATCAGCGGTAATGCCAACCTTCCTTTTGCTAAAGACGTTGCTTCTTATTTAGATACAACTCTTACAGATGCTTCTTTTAGAAAATTCTCAGATAGTGAGGTTTTCGTAGAAATTAACGAGAATGTACGTGGCGAAGATGTTTTTGTAATTCAGCCAACTTCTTTCCCATGTAATGATAATTTGATGGAACTACTTATTTGCTTAGATGCCTTAAAGCGTGGCTCAGCAAAAAGAGTTACCGCGGTTCTGCCTTATTTTGGCTATGCCAGACAAGATAGAAAAACAGGGCCAAGAACCCCAATATCAGCGAAACTTGTTGCTGATTTGATTTCAGCCGCTGGAGCGGACAGAATTTTAACCTTGGATTTGCACACAGCACAGATTCAAGGTTTTTTTGATATTCCAGTTGATAATCTTTATGCTGCACCTGTTTTTGAAAAAGACGTTGCTAAAAACTTTTCTGGTGAGAATGTAAAAGTTGTTTCTCCTGATGTTGGTGGAGTCGCCAGAGCAAGAGGTTTGGCAAAACGTTTGGGTGTTGACTTAGCTATTATCGATAAGAGAAGAGAAAAAGCTGGTGTTTCTGAGGTGATGAACATTATCGGTGATGTTGAAGGATATCACTGTATTTTAGTTGATGATATTGTCGATTCTGCTGGAACATTATGTAATGCTGCTCAGGCTTTGATTAATGCTGGGGCAACTAAGGTAACAGCTTATATTTCTCATGGTGTGTTGTCAGGCAAAGCTTTAGAGAGAATCCATAATTCTCCACTTGATAAAATTGTGATTACCGACAGTATTGACTTTAATGAAAAGGCAGCGCAAGAGCCAAAAATTCGTCAGCTTTCAGTGGCTGAATTAATTGGTGAAGCAATTTTGCGTATTACAGAAAATCGTTCTGTTTCAAGCTTGTTCTAAAAGCTTGATAAAAAGCTATAACAGGCATCAGTTTTTGGTGCCTGTTTTTTTATGTTTAATAACAAGATTCAACTTGCTTTTATAAGGGGCAGGGTGTATCAAGTGAAGGTTATTTTGAAGTCGGCACCCTTGGAGGCCGACCCTGACTTTTCTAAAGTCTTGACATCAAAATGGTTTGAAAACTTAAAATTAAGGATTATACAAATGTCAGAATCTACAGTTCTAAAAGTTGTCAAACGTGAGAGTGCTGGTAAGGGGGCCGCACGTGCCGTTCGTCGTGAAGGTCTAGTACCAGGCGTTATTTACGGTGATAAGAAAGCTCCTATTTCTATTGCGATCTCTCCACGTGACTTAAATAAAGAAATTCATAAATCAGGTCTTTGGGTTCGTCAATTCGACCTAGACGTAGATGGTAAAAAAGTGCACGCTATGTGTCACGCTATTCAATTCCATCCAGTAACAGATGCTCCTTTGCACGTTGACTTTTTGAGAATTTCTAAAAACTCAGAAGTTACAGTTGAAGTTCCTGTTAAATTCCTCAACGAAGCAAAATGCCCAGGTATTAAACTAGGTGGTGTTCTTAATATCGTTCGTCGTGAACTTGAACTTGAATGTAAAGCTAGTGCTATTCCTGAGGAAATCGAAATTGATTTAGCTAAAGCTGAAATCGGCGATTCAATTAAGATTAGTTCAGTTAAACTTCCTGCTGGTGTAGTTCCTACAATTAAGGACAGAGACTTCACAATCGCAACAATTGCAGCTCCAACTGTAATGAGCGAAACTGAAGAAGCTCCTGCTGAAGAAGCTACAGAAGAGAAAGAATAATATGTTTTTGGTGGCCTGTCTCGGTAATCCTGGTAAGGAATACGAGCTTACCCGCCATAATGCAGGATTTATAGCGGCGGACGAATTGGTTCGTCGCTATAATTTTGCCCCGTATAAGTCAAAATTTGATGGGCAAATTGCAGAAGGCAACATTGGTGGCGAAAAAATTATTATTCTAAAGCCAGAGACATATATGAATAAGTCTGGCTTATCTTTGCACAAGGCTCTTTCTTTTTATAAAATTCCCCTTAATAACGTTATTGTTATTCATGATGATATGGATTTACCTGCTGGCAAATTAAAGGTTAAAGTTGGTGGCGGTCATGGGGGGCATAATGGGCTCAAATCAATAGATGCTCATTTGGGTAAAGAATACCAGAGAGTAAGGCTAGGTATTGGGCACCCTCAAGATAGAAATGAGGTAGTTAATTATGTTTTGGGGCGCTTTTCTAAATCAGAAAAAGAAGAGCTAGATAAAGCAATTGACGATGTTATTGATAATTTTGCATCATTGCTAAAAGGTGGAACATCTCAATTTTTGAATGATGTGGCTAAAAAAGCCCAAAAACAAAAAAATACAGATGACAAACCAACTAAAGATGATAAAAAAGAGTTAGAAATTAAACAACCAGCAAAAGAAGTGAATGCCATAGCCGAGGCATTTAAAATGGCTTTTGCTAAAAAGTAATTAAAGATAGTTAGGAATAAAAATGGGTTTTAATTGTGGTATCGTAGGATTGCCAAACGTTGGTAAATCAACATTATTTAATGCATTAACACAAACAGCTGCAGCTCAAGCTGCAAATTATCCTTTTTGTACTATTGAGCCAAATGTTGGCAGAGTATCCGTTCCAGATTATCGTTTAGACGAATTAGCTAAGATTGTTAACCCACAAAGAATTTTGCCAACTCAGCTAGAGTTTGTTGATATTGCAGGCTTGGTAAAAGGCGCTTCAAAAGGTGAAGGTTTGGGTAACCAATTTTTGGCGAATATTCGTGAGGTTGATGCCGTAATCCATGTTCTTCGTTGCTTTGAAGATGGGGATATCACCCATGTTGAAGGTTCAATTGACCCAATCAGAGATGCTGAAATTGTTGAAACAGAATTGATGATTTCAGACTTAGAATCTCTAGAAAAAAGAGTGGACCCAATACGTAAAAAAGCTAATGCTGGAGATAAAGATTCTAAAGCTAAATTAGAAGTTATTGAGCCAGTTATTAAAGCTTTGCAAGAAGGTAAGCCAGCTCGCGCTGCTATGCCAGACCCAAAAGATAAAGAAGCAACTAAAACATTTAGAATGCTTCAGCTTCTAACCTCAAAGCCAGTTTTATATGTTTGTAATGTAGATGAAGATTCTGCGGCAACAGGTAATAAATTCTCTCAGATGGTGGCAGAAAAAGCTAAGTCAGAGAATAATAATCATGTTGTAATTTCAGCGGCAATTGAGGCTGAAGTTGCTCAGCTAACTTCTAAAGAAGAGCAACAAGAATTCTTAGGTGCTTTAGGTTTAGAAGAAACAGGACTTAACAGAATTATCCGCGCAGGTTATGAATTGTTAGATTTAATAACATTCTTTACCGCAGGTGTAAAAGAAGTGCGTGCGTGGACACTCATAAAAGGCTCAACCGCACCAAATGCGGCAGGCGTTATTCATACAGATTTTGAAAGAGGCTTTATTCGCTCAGAAACAATTGCTTATAGTGATTATATTGCATGTAAGGGCGAACAAGGAGCGAAAGAAGCTGGCAAAATGCGTGCAGAAGGTAAGAGCTATATTATGAATGATGGTGATGTGGTTCACTTCCTCTTTAACGTCTAATATAATAAGCACGCATAGTTTTATATTGATGCGTTAAATATATTTTTTTACGCCATGTAGTTTTCTGCACTTAACTACTCACTTCTATTAACCACTTGCGTGTTTGTGTAAGTGAGAAAGTTTTTTGTTTCAATATTTTCCTATGAAAAAGATTTCTTGCTATAATGCCTAGTTGATATGTTTTATACATTTGAGGATTTTGATGACAAAAAATATTGATCCCAATGAAATTTATCCAATTTCTGGTTTAGATACGCTTACATACGTAAAACCCACAATTAAAAGCAAGAATATAATTGTTGGTGATTTTACTTATTTTGCCGACATAGATTTTGAGAGCCACGTAACTCATCATTATGATTTCTACGATGATAAACTCATTATTGGTAAGTTCTGTCAAATAGCAAAAGGTGTGGAGTTTGTTATGAATGGTGCAAACCATCAAATGAACTGTGTCTCTACATACCCCTTTTATATATTTGAAGGCTGGGGTGAGAAGATGCCAGAGCTTGATAAGCTAGAGACCAGAGGAGATACAGTAGTTGGGAATGATGTCTGGATAGGGCAGAATGCAACTATATTACCAGGGGTTAAAATAGGAGATGGTGCTATAATAGGGATGAATAGTGTTGTGGCTAAAGATGTTCTTCCATATAGCGTTGTTGCTGGTAATCCTGCCAAGTTTATTAGTAAAAGGTTTGATGATGAGTTAACTAACCTAATGATAAAGCTTAAATGGTGGGATAAACCTATAGATAAAATAAAAGAAATGTTAGCAATATTGCATAATGATGACATAGATATCGTAAAGAAAGAGCTCAGTCAGTATCTGTAATATTCATTAGTTAGCGAGATTTAGCTATCTTCTTTTTTGTGATTATTTCAGCTTTAGAGGCTTGTTCTTTAATTTTAAGCTGATGTTTGGTTTTGGCTAAAGTTAACTCAGTTTTTTGCAGTTGTTTTTTTGCATAATAGCTAAGCCCAGCTCTTTTTGCTTCGTCAGTTAATAGATATTCTATGGAGCCATTTTTATCATGCAAATAGTTTTCTCCAAGCCATTCTCCAAAATGCTCTATATCTTTTTTCTCTAAGGTTTCTGGTTTGGTGAATAATTTTCCATACTTTTTCTCAATATATGAGCTGTTAGAAGCCTTTTTATCTTTCAAACATTCTTGCCCGAGTTCATCGATATATTTAAGCGTCTTAACGTCATAATATAAACTATGTCCTGTTTTTTCTCTTTCAGTTGTTAATCTTGCCATAAAAGCCGCTTGAATAGCATCTGGTTTTTGCCATGCCTGAGAGTCTTTTTTTAATGCTTGTTTATATGCTTTTGTTGCGTCTGGGTATGGAAAGCCATAAGCATACGCCCCTTTGCCAGATTCTTTTCCGTTCATAAATTCCCATAGAGATGAATCAATACCGAGTACATGTAGCTCGTAGCCAACTTGAATTGTTCTAGCAACGGCATTAGCCTCATCAAGCTCTCTTCTATGGCATTCATCTAATGGTTTGTTGTTTACGTTAACATAATCACCAATTACGGTGGCATGAACAGATTCATGAACGATATTTTCAAAGAATGCTGCAAATGTATCTATTTTAACTAAAGATGGACACTGATTAACGGTAGGTTTGCCTTCATATTTTATGCAATAACCAGCATCATTCGCCCCTAATGAAAAATCAAGGTCGTAGGTTGTCTCTCTGGCGGCGAGCTCCTCTGCTAACTCTTTTCCAGAGGGAGATTGCTCAAATAGTTTGCCCGCTCTTTCGAGATAGTCATAAAACAAAGCGTATTTAGCTTCTTTTTGTTCTTTTCTCATCTATCTGCCCTTTTGTTTTTTCGCCTGAGCAAGGTTTATTTTTGCTTTGTTGTCTGATGGTTTGTTTAGTCCAAGCTGAACGCGCGTTTTCTCAATTATTAAATTTGTTTTAGTCAGAGCTTTTTTAGAAAAATCGTTTAACCCCTCGGTCTTCATGTCATTCTCAAGAAGGTATTTAAGAGACCCCTCAGTGTCTTTTAAGAAGTTAGAACCATTCCAGTTGCTAAAAACATTTATATGCTTTTCACTCAGCTTTTCGGGCTTGGTTAGAAAGTATCCATATAATGTTTCTATGGTGGTTTTTTTATTTTTTGCCTCAAGAACACAAGGGTTGCTCTGGCATTCTATACATTTGTTCTGTATGATTTTGAGGTCATTCTCATCATAGGTGATACTAAGCTCTCTATCTTTTCTATCTTCGGTTAACCTTGTTATAAATGCAGCTCGCATCGCCGTGCCATCATTTGCATATTCTGGGTTGTCTTCTACTAAATAACGATAAACAGCAGAAGCATTTTGATGCAAAAAAGTCATAGGGTCTTTTTTGCTTCCAGATTCTTCTCCATTAACATAATTAAGCAATATAGGGCTAACACCTAAATCGTTCATCTCATGGGCTATTTGGAGAGTTCTTGCAACGGCGTTGGCCTCGTCAAGTTGCAGAATATAGCAATAATCTAGTGGGGCTAAATCTATAAAATCTACCTCGTTATCTACGGAGGCGTGAATAGTTTCATGAGTTATTGTTTCTAAAAAACAACCGAAGCTATTATCTTTAATTAAAACAGGATTAATGGCTACTTGTTTGTTGCCGTCACTATCGGTAAATGAATATCCAGGGTCGCCAGATTTTAGAGAGAAATCGAGGGCATAATTCACCCCTCTGGCATTAGCTTTTTTGAGGATATCTTTCCCCGTAGGTGTTTGCGCAATCAATCCCCACGCTTTATCTAGTTGGTCTTGGAATTTAGCAATTTTAGCTTCTTTAAGCTCTTTCTTCATCTATCGACCCTTTTGCATTTTTGCTTGTGTAAGGGAGATGTTTTCTTTGCTTTTATCTGTAGATTTTGCAAAACCAAGCTGATGACGGGTTTTTTCAACAATAAGGTTTTTTGTTTTAGTTAGGGCATTTTTGGCAAAGCCGTTTAAGCCTTCAGTTTTCATTTTATCTGACAATAAATAACCAAAAGAACCATTCTCAGTGCGGAGGTAGTTGCTACCTTGCCATGTACCAAATTTAGCCACATCTTTTTCTGTGAATTCTTTTGGTCTAGTTAAAAACTTTCCATAGTTTTTTTCAACTATTGGGAGTTTATTTTTTGCATTTATTACATCTATATCTCTGATGCTTGTTTCACATTCTGCTTGTATGTATTTAAAGTCATCTTGGTCATAGAAAGTGCTTAAGTCTCTTTTTTTTCTATCTAATGTTAGTCGTGCTAAAAAAGCATTTCTCATAGCAGAGCCATCTTTACTAGAGTTTGGGTCTTCTTTAATTGTCGAGTTAAAGATGTCAATAGCATTTTCATATTCAAATGCGACATAAGGAGATCTTTTGCCAAGAGCTTCACCATTGATAAAGTCCCACATTCTAGAATCTATGCCCATTGTGTGCATTTCGTAAGCAATTTGAATGGTTCTGGCAACTGCGTTTGCTTCATCAAGTTGAATGTTGTAATTATAATCAACAGGTTTGAAATCTATATAATTAACGTTATTTTTAATGCAGGCATGAGTGGTTTCATGTGTAATGTTCTCAATAAATGCCCCAAACATATGCTCCGGTAAAAGATTGGTACATGAAGAAATAACACATGATCCATCATCTTTTTCATATGCTGTTCCAGAGCTATCTTTGCCTAAACTGAAATCTAACTCATAACTAGTTCCTCTGGCTTGGCTTGTTTCAAATATTTCTTTACCAGTTGGTGTTTGAACAACCATGTTTAGAGCTTTGTTTAGCTGTGTTTCATATAAAGCGAGCTTCTGGAGGCGTATTTCACGTTTCATGTTAATCTTCTTTTACTTGTTTAATCTCGCCGTGGTTATTAACTTCTAATTCTGCGTAGCCATAATTTGCTTTAGCACGGAGTAAGTATCCATTATAGGTTTCTTTTTCTACCTCAAGGCTATGTTCATCAACGCTAGGAGCATTGTCTTCATTCCAAATCATAGAAAGATAAAATTTGGTATATTCACACACGTTGGCATAACTTAGTTTAAGGTTGTCTTTTAAGTTAAGCTCAATAATATCATCGGCAAAACCCTCAACTAGCTTTAAACCTTTTTCAGAATCTATAAAATAACGAGATACAGCAGGGCGAGATTTTAAATCTTTAAGCTTGTACAATTGAGCAGTTTTATAAAAAGGTAGCTCCTGCTTTTCAACTTCAGCAATGATTGGGCTAGCAAAGAATGGTAGTTTTAGCCCTTCTACTTTTTTTAAAAATTCATCTTTTTCGTTATATGATAATTGTTTCATCATTGATTTATGCCTATCTAGAATTAGAAATATTTTGCTGTATTGAGACTACTCTATATTCACACATTTTAAAAGATGAACTTGCCTGAGACATGAAAAGATCTGCAATAGGAAGTTGAGATGATGCTCCTTGACTTAAGCCTGTTTTTTTGCTGTTTGGGGTTAGTAAAACGCTCATTTCTTGATTGGAGAATATCGACTTGCCACACCAATCACAATAAGCTTTGATGTCATCTTTATCTAATGCTTTAGGTCCTTTTAAGAAAGGGTAATTTTTTTGATAATTCTGCATGCTATGCACGGTTTGAGGATTGTTGCCTAGTTTGATACTTAGCTCTTTGCCAATATAAGCAAAAATGCCAAGACGGTCATTGTCATAAACCTTGCTTAAATTTGGCTTTTCTCTATCTTTTTGTAAACGCCCTAAGAAGCCTGCTTTAATGGCTGAACCATTTTTTAAAGCATTTTTATTTTCAGATATGGCACCGTTAAAATCATTCACGGCATTGTTATATGCGTAATGAATTATTTCTCCGGTGAATTCTACGCCTTGACCATTTTGATATGCTTTCATAGACTTGTTGACGCCAAGCTCGTCTAATTCTGCCCCAATTTGCAAGGCTAATGAAACTGATTTAGCTTCATCTAAATTGTTTCTATACAGCTCATCTAATGGATTGTATTTTATTTTAAACGTTTCATCTTTTTTATTCATCAGCACATGAGAGATTTCATGAGCAAGAGAATCTAGAACCATTCCTTCAGAATCGGATGATAAACAACCTAATGAAACGGATATGCCATTTTCATGAGTTTGCATGGGAGTTTTGCGTGGAAGAGATGAATCTGGAGAAATTGATAAGTCGGTTTCTCTTAATGCGTCAACCAAGTATTTGCCAGTAGGACATTGGCTTAAAATAGCCAGTTTATCTTCAATAAAAGTTTCAAAATCTTTATATGGATATGTAATCATTAACCCGCCCGCATCATTAAACCCAAACAATGAGTATGATACATGTTTTTTATGTCTAAAACAATGTTTTTTTGTCTAAATATGCGATTTATCTATGATATATATTTTCAAGAATTCTAGAATTGTGTATTGAATTCTGAGATGTTATTTTGTTTTCGCTTTTTCCGCAATTATAGATTGTATATTATTGCTTTTGGCTATTCTGTAATATGAAGTTGCTTTAGATATATAAATATTTGCATCTGCTAGTTCTTTATCTAAAGAAGTAGCACAACCATATAGTTTATCTTTATTGGTTATCATAGAGCCATAATCTAAAACACTAACACCTTGCCATTTTGTGTATGCGTCTACGTCTTCTAATTCTAGAGATTTCATTTTATCAATAACAGGGAGTTCCTCTTTTGCTTTGTTAGTATCCACAATTTTAGATTGAGGTTGGAGGTCTTCTATGGACTTCCTTGCCTGTTTTATAATTTTATTTAATGTTGTTTTATCTGTATCTGTTTGGGCTCTATCTTTTTCAAAATATGCTTTAAAAGCTGATTGGTAAGAATTTTCTGTTCCAAAGAAAGTGCTAGCCGTGTTTTTGTATTTGTATTCACTTTTCTTGGCTTCTTCTTTGTTAAACTCATTCATTGCTTCATCAATGCCAAGTTCTGATAATTCTTTACCTATCTGCAGAGAAAAACATACTGCTTTTGCTTCAATCAGATTAGCTTTATATAATTCATCAGATGGAGAGTATTGAATTTTAGAATCATACCCTAGACTATTTTTTATTAAAGCTTGGGTAGCCTCTGCGAAAAAAAGTCCTCTTTTCTTCATATCCAGAAGATTCTCTGGTACATATATAGTGTTGTTTTCTGAAGAGATATTTGATGGAAGATTAGATATCTTTATGGTTAAATTATCCTTATTTATTTGAGAAAGAAGCTCTTTTCCAGTTGGGGTTCTAGATATATAATCAAAATACGTGTTTTTAATTATATTTAATTTTGAAATCTTTCCATCCATGATTTTCTCCAAGGAATATCTTTGATACTAATAATTAAAGGTTGTAATAAATGTTTGCTCAAATTTTCATTTGCTACTACGAAGCATGATACAAGACTTTTGTGTCTAAAACAATCTTTTTGTCAAGAGTAGCGCAAAAAAATAAGAGCAGCACCATAAGACACTGCTCTTGGTAAGATATAAGCGTTGCTTATAAGTTAGCGATGGCTTTATCGCTGATTTCTTTAATCACTTCAGCCGACTTTTTAAGGAGTAAATGTTCGTCACTACTTAGGATTGGCAAAATGGTTTGTTCAATACCGTTTTTACCCAGAATGCGAGGGAGTGATAGGGCTACATTTTCAACCCCTTCAATCTTTTCATTTACCATAGATACCGTCATAACCGTATTCTCATTATTGGCAATAGCTTGAACAATGCGGGTTAGTCCGCCGCCAATACCAAAGTAGGTTGAGCCTTTACCTGCAATAATTTTATAAGCAGCATTGCGGACTTCATCATCTATTTTTGCCTTAACCTCATCATCTAAAGGTCTGCCGACGGATTTTGCAAATTCATTTAAGGCAACTCCAGCGGCATCTGATGATGACCAACATAGAACCTCAGAATCACCATGTTCGCCAAGCACATAAGCGTGTACAGAGTTAGGTGATGTTTTAAGATGATATCCTAGCAATGAGCGGAAACGAGCTGTGTCTAAAACTGTGCCAGAGCCAATAACTCTATGAGGAGGAAGCCCAGAAATCTTTTGGGTAACATGGGTCATCGCATCAACAGGGTTGGTTGCTACTACCAATATTGCATCTGGAGCGTATTTTAAGATTTGCGGAACAATTTGCTTAAATACGGCGGTGTTTCTGTCAATTAGCTCTAATCTAGTTTCGCCAGGTTTTTGAGCTAAACCTGCGGTGATAATAACAATACCACAGCCTGCTAAATCAGAATAATCTCCTGCAATCACATGAGAAGGGTATGCAAAAGGCGTAGCATGGAAAATATCATTAGCCTCAGCTTCTGCTCTTTGTTTATTAATATCTACAATAATGATTTTTCGTGATGCTCCACGCATCATAAGCGCATAGGCTGTTGAACTTCCGACCATTCCTGCGCCAATAATACCAACTTGCATATCTTGTCCTTTCTGATTTTTTATAAGTTGTTTTTACTTATTACAGATAAGCATTAAATAGGGCTTTTCTAGGTTCTTATGCTTCACAAAATGATGCTGAATGTTTCACTAATATTAAAAAAGCAATAATTGGATTAAGGCTAACACAATAATGGTAGCTAAGATTACTTTATGGGTGGAATAATTAGGTGTCATATCTTTGTTATCGGATGGCATATTGCGATAACGAACGTATGAAAGTAGTAGAATTATAAAACCAAACAGGCAATACAAAATAGAACGGGTTAAAAGAGGCTTGGCTTCAATTGCTAAAATATGTGTTTTGCTATTACGTATAGCATAATAGCTATCTAACCTATCTGATTTATTTATATTTTTTTCGCTATAAACTCTAGTTGAGCGTGCTAATGTCTCTTCATTTATCTCTGGTTGATAGGTGATTTTATAATCAATAAATTTGCTGGATTGTCCTATTTGTTCAATAGAAATAATTTGTGCAGGGGCTGTTTTACCATTTTTAAAAGTTGAATAGTAAAGATTAATCCCTGTGATTGAGATATAAAAAAACGGCAAGGCAACAGCTATAGTTAATGCGACGTATTTATGTAAATCAGGCTTTTTGAACATGAAAAACTCACTGAATAAAATTTATAGATAATAACTTATCTCAAAATAATAATTTAAGCTAACAAAAACATAAAATGAGATAGAAGGTAAAATTGCTTAGGTGGGGTCTCTAGTCAAAATTTTATGCTTACATGGAGAGATTATGACGGATATTCGTGTTTTTGAGTGACGCATTATATGTTTATTAAATTTGTGTCTGCAATATCAGTCAGCGAGAAGCTTTTAAGGTTAATTGGCAATGTTGATAATAACGTTACATGTGCACGCTAGTTGATGTTTATACAACAAAAAACGGCTGCCAAAATGACAGCCGTTTAATGACGTTTTAGATGTTAGTCTACAATTTTTTCAATCTTCATTTTATAGAATGAACGATATACAAAATACAGAGCAACAACTAAGAAGAACGCACCGAAATATTGAGCTGTTTGACCAGCCGCAACAGCGATTTCAACCGCTAGCAAGCCGAACAAAGTTGTGAACTTAATAATCGGGTTAAGAGCAACAGATGAAGTGTCTTTGAAAGGATCACCTACGGTGTCACCCACAACAGTTGCATCGTGGAGAGGGGTATTCTTTTCTTTCAAATCAACTTCAACCACTTTCTTAGCATTATCCCATGAACCACCAGCATTAGCCATAAAGATAGCTTGGTATAAACCGAATACGGCGATTGAGATAAGATAGCTAGCAAAGAATGTTGGGTCAAAACAGGCAAATGCCAATGTGATTGAGAATACAACACCAAATATGTTAAGCATACCGAGCTGAGCATATTGAGTGCAGATTTTTACCACATTCTTTGAATCTGATAATGAAGCTTTAGTCGCGCCATCAAGATGAATATTTTTCTTAATATATGCCACTGCACGATAAGCGCCAGTTGATACGGCTTGCATAGATGCACCGCTAAACCAGTAAATTACCGCACCACCACTAATCAAACCAAGTAGAACTTTAGGGTCTAAAAGGTCAAGATTAAGGTTTAAGAGCAATATGATTGAGAAAATCATCGTAGTAGCACCAATAACAGCAGTACCAATAAGCACAGGTTTTGCTGTTGCTTTAAATGTGTTACCTGCTGAATCGTTTGCTTCTAAGAATTCTTTGCCTTCTTTGAAGTTAGGCTCAAATCCAAAGTTATCTTTGATGTCTTTTTCAATGCCTTTAATGCTTTCAATTTGTGAAAGCTCAAAAACTGATTGAGCATTATCTGTAACAGGGCCATAGCTGTCAACAGCGATAGTCACAGGACCCATGCCAAGCATACCAAAGGCAACTAAGCCAAATGCAAAGATTGAAGGGTAAACCATGGTGTCGCCTAAGTTGCTGTATGAAGCTGTGTAGTAAGCAATTGTCATAAGAGCAACAATAACGATACCTTTCCAGAAGGCGCTAAAGTTACCAGCTACCATACCTGATAGAATAACTAAAGAAGCACCAGCTTCACGACCTGTGTTAACAATCTCTTGAACATGTTGAGATTTTGAAGAGGTAAATATTTTAGTGAATTCAGGAATGATCGCAGCCGCTAATGTGCCACAACTGATGATAACTGATAATACCCACCATAAATCACCAAGATCTTTTTCTACAGCTTCTTGATTTAAGAGTAATTTACTTACTCCAAAAGTTACAGCGATAGAAATGATTGAGGTAATCCATACTAATGATGTAAGTGGAATCTCAAAATCAAACTTTTTAGCATCTTTGAATCTGGCTTTAGAAATTGCACCGTTAAGAGCATAAGCGATGATTGATGTTGCAATCATTAAAACGCGCATTGCAAAAATCCATACAATCAAAGTACCTTGGAACCAAATGCCTCTTTCATAAAGAGCCATTTCTCCACTTTCGGTGAAGCCAAAGCCTGCGGCTAATACAATAAAGCTGATTAAGGCAACACCAGTAACACCATATGTTTCAAAACCATCAGCGGTTGGGCCAACAGAGTCACCTGCGTTATCACCAACGCAGTCGGCAATAACACCTGGGTTTCTGGCATCATCTTCATCAATTTTGAAGATAATTTTCATCAAGTCTGCACCGATGTCTGCGATTTTGGTAAAAATACCACCACAGATACGAAGGGCAGAAGCACCTAATGATTCACCAATAGCAAAACCAACAAAACATGCTCCAGCGCTTTCTTTAGGAACGAACAGTAAGATGAAAATCATCATGATAAGCTCAACGCAGATTAAAAGAACGCCAATTGACATACCAGAACGAAGAGGTAATGACATAACAGGGTAAGGTTTGCCTTTAAGTGAGGCAAAAGCTGTTCTGCTGTTAGCATAAGTGTTAATTCTGATGCCGAACCATGCAACCCCATATGAACCTAAAATTCCAAGGATTGACCATGCCAAAATTAAAACAACTTTAGGAAGAGGCATTGCTTGTAATACAAAGAAATAATAGAAAATACATGCGCCAATGAAAGCTTCTAATAAAATGAGGAGCTTGCCTTGTTGCACTAAATAAGTTTTACATGTTTGGTAAATTGTTTCTGAAACTTCAAGCATTGAACTATGAACAGGAAGTTTTTTAATTTTAAGAAATTCTACTAAACCGAAGATCATGCCAATTACGCAAACCAATATACCCCATGATAAAATCTCAGTTCCTGTGATGCCACCAAGGCTATCAAAAGAAACGTCGAGAGAAGGTATATGTAAATCTACTTCACTTGCGGCAGCATTGCCGATCATGAGTAGAGATACAAACACGTAAGATAGCGCGAATTTTAAATTTTTTAACATTTAATTCTGCCTTTTTCCGACGGGTTAAAAATAATCAGAGGCGGGCAATTCCCTATTTCTCTGACACACAAAGTGAGAATATAATATATTCTTTTTGCATAAAGTTAAAGCCTTAATTGCAAAGAAAATTTAACAGCAAAACAGG